>JAUWIR010000100.1 GCA_030605265.1 Pseudomonadota bacterium
AGGTAGAATGGTCTTTATTCCCCTGCCAGTTTAAATCGCCGAAAAGCAAAAATTTATCTTTTTTAGGGGACACGTAAAGGATGTTTTCCCCCTTAAAGGAAATATCTCCGGAAAAAATTTCAAACCCTTTTAAGGAGAGTTGCCCGGAGAGTTTGGCTCTCCCCTCCTGATATTTCGCAGTTATGTTCATAAGTTTTAGGGTATTATCGCTTAAAAAAATTTCTCCTTGAATTTCCTCAAGCCTGCGGTTTAGTGCATTGATATGTATGACCCCATCGGAGATTTCATAGATACCTGAAAATTTCGGATTACCAAAAGGGCCGGTTAAGGAGAGATCAAAGTGCACTGCTCCTTGAGGCTTTGAAAATACGTTCTGTTTTCCCATAGGAATAAAATTCAAAGGAAAGTTACCTGAAAAGTGCATATTGAGAGTTTCTCCCCAATCGGCTTTTCCACTAATTTTTACCTCTGTATCTTCTCCTTTGAAATGTCCGTTAAATAAATTAATTTTACTTTGATGGTAATTTACCTCAAAGGGATTCCGGGCTGAGAGTTTTGAAAAGGGGGTATTAATAACAGCTTTTTGAATGGATAATTTCCCTTCACTTTTTTTCAGGTTACCAAGGTGCCCGGAAGCGGTAAGCTGCCCGGATAGTTCAATAGATTGAAGGAATTTATCCAGTTTACAATTTTTCTTCAACAAGAAGGAAAGATCAGGTTTTATCTTCATATTAGGGATTACACCAGTTAATTGATAGGGTATCCCTTTTTGGATTGTCCCATGGAAAGAAAATGAATTTTCCTCCAGATTCAACTTACCATGATAATTCGCAGCCTGTAAATTTAATTGAACATCGGCATTATTCCATTGAAAGCCGTTATAAACAGGATGTTGGGTTGATATATATCCCTCCCATGTACCTGAACTTAGTTTCCCTTTCCCTTGGACCTTAAAAGATGATTTGCCCTTTAAGGGTATTTTTTTATATTTGACAAGATCAAGAAGGGAGAGATCAAATTCTTCAGAAGAAAAATAAAATACATGTTTATTATTATGTTTTGGGTATAAGATCAATTCAGCATGAACTTTTTGTCGGTCTAATTCCCCTTCTGTCTCAAATAAACGGAAGCTATCTTTATCAACCTCAAATTTGCTGTTGACACTGTCAAAATATTGTCGAACAAAGGGATATTTATTACTAGCGATAGACCATTTTTTAGTATCGATTTTTCCTGAGCCAAAGAATTTTTTTTGACGATTAGGAAGGATGTGAAAATCAGCTGAACAACTCATCTTTCCCTCAATGATAATTGGCGCCCGAAGGCCAAGAATTTGTTCCAGATCATCGTAATAGATAGAATGAGAAAGCGCATGTAAAATACCTTGACCATTCAAAGTTGAGATAGATCCATTGAGGAGAATTTCCGTATTGTTTTCCTTTATATTAAAATCGGAAAGGATGATTTGTCTGTCTGAATAATTAATCTTGCCGTTAAAACTCTGAGCTTGATATCTTTTAAAAAGAATATTCTGACCGGATAATAAACAACTGATCTTCGGATTAGAGAAAGTACCCTCAATCTGTCCATTTACCAAAAGATCTCCATTTATTTTATTGTTCTCTAAAAATAATTTCCAAAGGTTTTCTTCTTGTGAAAGAGTACATTGAGCATGAAAAGAGCAGTTTTGAAAAATTACCTCATCGGATAAATTGAGCACACCTGCACATTGGATCTTATTTTTTTCACCAAATTCAAATAGGATCCTTTCAAATTGAATTTCCTTTTCCAATAAAACAATATCCGATTTGAAAAAGATCCAATCCTTCGAAGGTTGAGTTGAGGATTCAAGTCTAAGGGAAATCCTTCCTTTTCCGATGATTTGTTGATTGGTGAATTTGCCCTCAAAACTGATTTTGCCCTTCTCTTGTGTATATTCCTGTTGAATTTTGATGAAGAATTCCTTCCATGGAGAATTATTAATATGAGCGAAAGAGGGGAGCTTTAAAATAGTTGATCCGGTAGAGGCAGCTTCAAAAGAAAATTTCTTCTCCTTCAAATCTATTTTACCCTGGCCTTGAATTTGTCCTGAAGAAAAATCCGCCAGAAAGGAATCTATAAGAATGCCGGCATTCTCATATTGGTATTGAATTTTTACTTTTTGTATTTTCGGTATTTCTTTATTTTCAAAGACAACTTTTTTTGCTATTAATGATCCGGAAAAAACAGGATGCTCTATGGGGCCTTTAATTATTCCTTTTAATATTACAACAGAGGAAAAGTCAGGCATATCAGGAAAAAAAGATTTCATTTTTTGAGCATCCACATTTACTCTATAGAAAAGATCGAGCTTGGGTGTGTTTGTGGCCAGATCATAGACTTTGCCTTGTAGAAAAACTTTTTCTCTATCTGTATTGGACAGTAAGAATGAATTGACATTTAGGGAATGCTCTGTAAGAAGAAAATCTGCTTGTGAAATAGAATAGATTATATCACTGTCTGTTTTTTTTAAATAAGGCACACTGAATTGAATAGCCAGATTTTTTTTAGGGGAAAGAATAGTTTGAAAGGCACAATCATTAAGAATAATCTCTTGGTTCTGTTCAGGGAAGCTGATTGTAAAAGAGCCCTTTCGAATAGTACATTTTTTTAGATAGCTGCTAACCTCATACAAAAAATTGGTTATAGTTTCTTTTTGTGAAAAAAAAATTCGGATAAAATCTTTTTTTGTTTTTTGAGAAGGAAAACTCGTCAAATTTGCCCTTAGGTCTTCTAAGAAAACAGAGGGTAAATAAATTTTCTTAGCTTTAAGTAGTTGAATCGGACTATAACGAATTTTTATTTTTTTTACCTGGAACGTATAGGAATTTTCATTTTTTTTATGCGGAGATTCAGCCTTTGTGCCTCTGTGCCTCTGTGCCTTTGTGCCTTCTTTTAACTGGATATCAAGGGGGAATTTATCATTTTCACCAGAAAATGATAAACAGACATTATGTAAATTTATAGTATTGGTAAAAATATTTAGTGTTAATTTATCCCAATTAAGGTTACCTGAAAAGTCTTTAGAAAACTGAGTATTTAGTTTAGTATTTATTTTTTTTTTAAAATAATTTTTGCTATATCGTATTCCCAAGAAAATACTTCCGATAATAAAAACAATAAAGATAAAAAGAAAGTAAATTTTTTTATTTTTATTCATAGACAAGATATTAAATCATTTACAAGATCTAAAGAAATCAAAATACTCTTCCTTTTAAAAAAAGAGAAAAAGATATTAAGATCATAACCAAGTTAGAAAAGATAGTCAATTGTTCAGATTTAAATTATTAAAAGTTTGCCGCTCTTTTGTAGATTAAATTTTAATTATTAATAAAAAAATAGTATAATGATGATATGCTTAAAGTGGAATGACTTTTATTCGATAAAATAATAAAAATAAATAATCAATTAATCATTTTGTTCTTGACTTAATATATTATTTTTAATAACATAAACAAACAATTAATCATGCAATTTGTTAACCGTCTGTTTTTTAAATTCATTATTTGAGAGGGGGTAATAATGGCAATAGTGACAAACAGAGAAAAACCAACAATCCAAAAACCTGAGGCTACTGCACCTAAAAAATCCGATAATTCTACACCAATTAAGAGAAGGAGAATTAATTTTAACTTTTCAGCGCCTGAAGCTAGTAATGTAGTCTTGGTTGGAGATTTTAATGATTGGGATTACACTAAAACCATGAAAAAAGATAAAGATGGTGTGTGGAGAGCAAGAATAGATCTTCACCCGGGAAAATATCAATATAGATACCTTGTTGACGGCGAATGGCAAAATGATCCTAAATGCGAGTCCTTACAACCTAATGAGTATGGTACCTACAACTGTGTTGTAGAGGTTTCCAATTAAAGATAAGTTATAGAGTAAATAAAAAATGCCTCCAGTTTCAACTGGAGGCATTTTTTATTTCTACACCATAAGAAGCAGGAAAAAAAGCAAGTTGAAATTGTTGGTTAAAATAATCGTCTGTCATCCCGCTTAAAAAATCTACTATCATTCTTTCCGGTGGTGTGTTTTGATAAACCGGGCCAAGGTGATTAATAAATTGAAGAAAAATAGGAGAACCTTCTTTTTTTTTCTGTAAATCCTTCAGATATTTTTCGAACAGCAATTCGAACATTTTTTCAATTTTTTCATTTTGGGTCTTAATTTTGGGATTCAAATAGATATGGGCATAGTTGAACTCTTTTAATTTTAGCAGGGCCTGATATATTTTGTTGCTAAAGCAGAGATAATTTTTCATATAACTATTTTCAATGAGATCTAATACCAAAGTATTGATAATTTTATCATTACTATCGCCTAAAATTCCGATTACCTCCTCAGGGAGCTCTTTTCTCTTGATTAGTTTTACGGTAATGGCATCTTCAATGTCTCTTCCAATATAGCCGATAATATCTGCAACCCGCACCACCATTCCTTCCAAAGTCATTGGACGAATTTGGTTCGGATAATCTTTTTCAGTAAAACATTTACCATAATCATTGAGGAATGAATCCCATGTTTTATGATAATCCGGCCTGAAAGTTTGATCAGCTATCTCCCCATTATGGGCCATTATTCCATCAAGAACCTGCAGGGAGATATTCAAACCATGCCCTTGGTTTTCAATTTCTTGGAGCCATCGAACACTTTGTACATTGTGGTGAAAATAACCGATCCCATATGTGTGACACAGTTTGTTCAGGAAGGCTTCACCATCATGACCATAGGGTGCGTGACCTATGTCGTGTCCCAGGGCGATTGACTCAATTAAGTCTTCATTCAATTTTAAACATCTGCCGATTACTCTGGCAATTTTAGAAACAAATTGCACATGGAGGACTCGATGAGTAATATGGTCGTTCTTGAAAAGGGAGAAAACTTGTGTTTTGTCAATGTATCTTGTATAAGCAAGAGAATGAATAATTTTATCTGTATCGTGGAAAAAAATTGGACGAATATTTAAATGGTCCGCTATTTTTTCTTTTTCCGGTTTCAGGCGCAGGCCCTGGCAACTTTTACAGGCATAAGGGGAGAGAGTCTTCTCCTCTCTTTCTCGGTTATCCTGAAGGATTTTTTTATAGATGGAAGAAATTTGCATTTAGCTTTTCACCATGAAAGCTCATCAGTACGAATTCCTTTTACCATGCTCAGAGGGACAACAAATAACAGGCCCGTACCAGGCGTATTAAAATCAATAATTTCATCAATTAAGGCAATTACCTGCTTTAAAGCCTCATCATCTTGAACCACAGAGAAGATCATCTTATTATAATCAGAGGTTTTAATCGATTTCCTTAAACCGGCGAAGAGAGGGATTCGATAGGCTAAAGTCTGTCCCATACCCACACTGTCTACAATAGTTGCGCCGGTTATTCCTGTTTCTACAAAAGCCTCTAACACTTCGTCTAAAAACTCTTCCTTATTTAAAATGATTACTAAAAGATGCATTAAAAAGCTCCTTTTTTCGCAAAAAATCTCTCTCCCTCCTCTTTTCTTTGAGCGAAATTGATAGTACCATTTTCAGCCCAAAGATTAAAAATTGGTTGATTGATTTTAAATTTAGAATAATAGAATTCTACTGATTTATGTGTTCACTTGTCAATATTTATACTACTCTCATACAAGATCAAAAGAAAACATCAGTTGTTATATTTCACTTTTTACAAATATTTTTTTTATAAAGGGAGATAAAAGAGTCTGTTTTTTATAAAAATATATCTTTGACATTTTAGGATGATTATGCTATATATAGATCTGTATAAATTTACATTTTATTATTTTTGAGTGATTCACAATTACTTTCCATTCTCTATGACAGCGTTTAATATAAAAATTAGTATAGTCTATAACTTTTAAGACAATGTAAATTTTAGGGGGGTTTATCATATGCGTGTCATAGCTATTGCCAATCAAAAGGGTGGTTGCGGAAAAACTACCACCTCAGTTAACCTATCTGCCTGTTTGACTGAAAAAAAACAAAAAGTACTTCTCATTGATATTGATCCTCAAGGACACAGCACACTTGCCTATAATATATCACAGCGAGATTTTCAAGCAAGTATCTACGACCTTTTTTGTCCTGATGAGGGAAAAAGCATCTCAATCAAGGATACCATTATAAAGATTTCAGATTATTTGGACCTTATTCCCTCGGAAGTAATTTTAAGTGCGGTTGAGCAGAAACTTTCCGGAAAGGAACAACGGGAATACAAACTTCGTTCAGGATTAGCAGAACTAAATAATTCTTATGATTTTGTTATTCTTGATTGTCCTCCCAATATCGGTTTGTTGACTTTTAATGCTTTTTTAGCCTCAACAGAGGTCATTATTCCTATCGACATTAGTTATTTCGCCCTCCATGGCCTGGGAAAATTGCTTGAAACTCTACATATTATCAGAAAAAAATGTGATCACCATTTAGTAATAAATGCTTTGGCTGCCAATTATGATAAGAGGATAAGACTCTCAGAGGAAATTTTAAATATTATTAAAAAACAATTTCACAGTCACTTCTTTTCCTCTGTTATTCATACGAATGTTAAATTAAAAGAAGCAGTCAGCTTTGGGAAACCAATTACTGAATATAATACCCATTGTTCAGGATATCATGATTACCTGGCTTTAAGTGAGCAAGTGATCAAAGGAAGTTACCTGCAAAAGCAAAAAGTTGATCGGAAAATTTGTCTTCCTCAAAAAGTGGATGGAGGAGTTCTTTTCTCCTACTTTTCTCCTGAGGCCCTATCAGTTTGTATAACAGGTGATTTTAATGAATGGTCTTCAAATGCAGAACCATTATTCAACCTGTCCGGTAACGGCTTATGGCAAAAATTTATTCCTTTGCCTCCAGGCCAATATCAATATAAGTATGTTGTAGATGGAGATTGGCATCTTGATCCGGCTAATCCCAAAACTATTTCCGGACCTTTAGGGAAAAATTCATTGTTTAAGTATTAATAATGGGCCTTTATTATGAATAAAAGCAATAAACTCGGTCGGGGGTTAGAGGACGTGTCCTACTTATTTCTTTCATCTCCTCAGACAGAGATGGCTAAGGAGAACAAAACAGGTGGTCAGACTATATACGGCATTCATTGCTGTTGTCTGCCTTTTGAAATGAGGTCTTTTTTTGCATGTAATTTTTCCCTTGAAATAGCTAAACGGAATAAGAGCGTAACCATACTTGATTTGGGGATGACCCAACCAGGTGTTCGTTATTTGATGGGAAATTTAGTTAATGTGCAAGATGATCCTGCTGAAAATGGCGGCAGTGTGGATTGTATAGTTGAGAAAATTAAACTTCACGGGTTTGCTCAGGTTACCATAATTTCATTAAACCCTGCTCATAAAGACAATTTAAAAGAGATAGTTGAAAAAATTGCCGCGGATAAAAAGCTACAGGAGTCTGAAATCCTTTTAATTAATCTACCAGACCTTTCCACACCCATTCATTTGCCTGACAACATTTTACATCCTCAAAAAACATTATGTATTTTAGACACTCAAATTCGCACTCTTCTTGAAACCTATGGATGGATTAAAAAGTTTTCATCTCTTTGTAAACAATTTTTAATTAGCGCTATTATCAAGGACGGAGAAGATCTGGCCTTGTCAAGGAAACCTATTGAAAAAATTCAGAAAACAGCTAATAAATTTCTTCCTGAAGAGGTGAGTATTGCTCTTGCCACTGATTTTTTTATGGATCAGGAGGCTATAAATTCAATTAAATTAAGAAGGCCGTTGGCCTTAATTGAATCTTCATCAGCTTCAGCTAAATCAATTTCATTGCTTTGTGAAAATTTGATGGAATAAATTATTATCATGAGTAGATTGCTTAAACCTATAAAAGTTAAAGATCCTCAGGGAATCATTAATTTGATTATTGATGATATCAATGAAATCCGGAAAGGCGCTATTGTTTTAGATACAAAAATCGGCAATAAAGAGTATGGCTATATACATATTGTGGCGGTAAATGAAAAAAAACAAGGGATGTTTTTTTTCATTAATCCTTCAGGTCTGGAAATAGAATTTCTGCAATTTTTTAAATGTCTTTGTTGGTATAAGGAAAATATTAATCTTTTTAAAAAGCTCTATACAGGTATTATTGATTTTACTCAGCCACCCCTAATCCTTTTTATGGCGCCCTATTTTTCTGCAAGTATACAAAGGGTCCTTTATAATGTTATTGATGGAGAGGTTACTCTGTTAAAGTTTTCTTGCTTTCAGGAGGGTGAAGAAGAAAAAGTATTTATAGAAAGAATAACGGGTCTTATTGAAAAGCAAAAAGACCCTCTTCATCAAAAACATACGCCTGATCAAAAAGATACACCAGCCTTAAAAGAAAAAGAAGAGAGTGTAACAGAATCTGCGCCTGTGGAAACAGAAGCGCCTTCAAAGAAGAAGGACCAACCGAATCTTGAAAAATTTCGTCAAGAAGTCGGCATCGATCTTTCAGAAATTTCCGATGAAGAATTACTCATGCTGTTAGAATAGCGGTTACATTAATCTATCGCCAAGGCCATGATTGAAACAAGCACGCCATGGCGACGAATATTTTTCCTGCCTGGATTGGTTACCCCAAATGAGCCGTCTTCCTCTTGTCTTGATAAAATATAATTTATGCCGCGATCCATTGAAGGGACATCTTCTAAGTGAAGTAATTTCACGCACATAATTATTTCGGCCAGTACATCAACATGTTCTGCTACTATTGCCCATTTAATAGATCTGTCAAATAGTTCTGAAAAGAATACCTGATTCTCAGAAAAAATGGGAGGGGGGGGGATTTCACCAAAATCCGTTAAGGAAAATATTTCGTGAGTAATATCATATATGGTAATAGACATAGGATCGACATACATTTGATCGAATTTGGCTTGGGTGTATTCATAGAGGAGCTTTTGGTTTGATTCTGTTGCGAGCGTGCTGAGAGGCAAAAATTCCTCTAAGGTTTTTGGCGGTTTAAAACCTAATCTTTCAAGATACACTGTGTTCCATATGCAGGTAGTAATGTGGGGAGGATAAAGTTGTGGATTGGGAATTATTTGATTCTCTATTGTTTTTTTAAAATCCATACTACTATTTAAACCACATTTTTCACTAATAGCGGCAATACATAAATACATGGTATATTCAAGAGGTTGAACGGAAAATTCTTTATTAGCAGCAATAGTCTCTATCCTCCTTTTTATTTCTTCAAGATAATGCTCCTTTTCCCTTTGGTCATCAGTATACTTTTTTTGAAGGTAAAAGGTGATTATTTCCTCGGAAATTTCCACAAACCGTCCGTCATCAAAGGAGGCCGGGTATTGTTGTACCCAGGATAGCGCTTTTTCAATGGCCTTTTGGTCTATATCTGTTTGCTTTTTCCGTTGGCATGAAAGGGATGACGATAAAAGAAGTATAATGAGCAGTCCGAATAAACAATATCGTTTATAATGCATGATATATTTTCCTCCCCCAAAAAAAATCAAAATTATTTTCTGATTACCACACTTAAAAGGAAATAGCTTAATTTTTACGAATTTATTAAAAGTAATATTTAAAAAATGAGGCAATAAATAATATCATCAATTGCAGATTTTACCAAACAAAACATGAAAAAAATTTCAACCTGTGCAATTAGATTTTTAGATTCACAAATGTAAAAAAATAGTTAATTGCACAGGTTACAATTTTTTTATAGATCCAAGGATTTAAAGCACAAAAACCAATCAAGGCATTGTAAATTATCCTGTTCGGCATTTTGTAATCTAGTTTTGGCCATACCGCAAGTTCCCGGGGGAGGTACGATAACATCGTCACGTGGTTGCCAATCAGCAGGTGTAGCCACCTGATATTTATCTGTTGTTTGCATAGCAATTAGAAGTCGTTTTATCTCCTGAAAGTTTCTTCCATTGGAGAGGGGATAATAAATCATTGCCCTGATTTTTGATTCAGGATCAATAAAAAAAAGTGCACGAACAACTTTAGTATCGCTTGAAGTCGGATGAATCATCCCATATTTTTGGGCCACTTCCATTTTTAAATCCGCAATTACCGGAAAAACTACTTCAATGTTTTTCATCCCTTTAAATTCAATTTTTTC
>JAUWIR010000576.1 GCA_030605265.1 Pseudomonadota bacterium
ACCATCGGAGGGAACTGATCAGGAACATTATAAACATTTTGTAGATCTTCGTTATGAAAATGAAAAGGTGAAACTGAAAATCTTTGATAGTTATGAAGAGATGAAAAGGGAAGAATACACTGACCCATCAAAACCGGAAGAGAATAATAAGAATTATAATTTAGGTATGGAAGGGAGCCTGAAGTTTTCTTGGGAAAAATCAACCCTGGTAATCGGCTCAGAGTATATTTACCGTGGGGCTGATTATAAAAATCAATATGGGAAACATCACCGCAATGATTATGCAGCCTTTTTAGAAGCGAAGAAAGAATTTAAGGATCGTCTCATCCTTACCTTAGGAGTGAGACAGCAGTTTATCAATGCTGATGAAGAGGGAAAAGATTACCATCGTTTTCTTCCCGGTTTGGGGGGTACCTATAAGGCATCAAAAAGCGTCAATCTTTTCGCCAATGTAGGGAAAGCCTTTCGTTCGCCAACCTTTAATAATCTTTACTATGAAAGTTCATTTCTTGTGGGTAATCCGGACCTTGACCCGGAGGAAGGATGGACCTATGAAACCGGCCTTAAATATGACAGCCAAATGATTATGCTTCGGCTGGCAGCTTTTTATATGACCTATAAGGATAAAATTGAAATTGACCGCTCCAAAGGTTATCCACTAACCTATTTTAATGCAGGAGAATATGAAACAAAAGGGATTGAATGGGAAATGAGCCTATCACCTTTTATCAATCAATCCGGTTGCCTAAAGTATTTAACCTTTCATGCCGCAGGCTTTGGGGCTGATCCTATAGCAGAAGACACTGCCGGCAAAGAATATCAGGCCGGCCCTAAATTTCAGACTGAACTTGGGCTTTCCTATCTTGCGGATACTAGTAATTTTGGCCTTACCTGGAATACCTTGCGGGAACGTGAAAAGGAGTTAGATAATACATCAGTACTGAATTTGTTTTATAAATTTGAAGCTTATAAAGGATTTTTTACCATAGGTATAGATAATATCTTTGATGAGGAAGTGCAGGTTTCAGGCGACCTATCTGCTAATGCCGCCAATCGATACGTATATTATGATTTAGGTCGTATGGTCAAAGTAGGGTATGAACTCACTTTTTTCTAAAATAGTAAGAAAT
The DNA here is from genome assembly GCA_030605265.1 of Pseudomonadota bacterium. Classification (GTDB taxonomy): domain Bacteria; phylum SZUA-182; class SZUA-182; order DTGQ01; family DTGQ01; genus JAUWIR01. Next base: position 1,131 of record JAUWIR010000576.1, read on the forward strand.
CATATGGAATAAGGCTCGCTTATGAAGAACCTTACTCCTAAATATATTAAACAGCCTTGAATGACTATTATTTCAGTGAGGGGGAATCTCAATAGTTTGGCAAACCCCATATATATACTGGAGGAATAAAGTGCCTACCTTCGATAGATCTCACGACGATGGGCAATTGAAAAGACCTCGACCTTTTTATCTGAATCATCAATAATATAAAGAATACGGTAGTCCCCAACTCTTATTCTGTATCCTTCCCGTCCATGAATCTTTTTCACACCAGATGGACGAGGATCATTACCCAAAGAAAAGAGATGCTCAAGGATTTTATCATGTATCTTTGATGGGAGATGCTCTAATTCTTTTTCTGCTGATCTTTTTAGAAAAACAACATAAGCCATTAATTTCTCTTTTTTTTCTATCCGCAAGGTATTCATCTAAGGAGCGCGAAGGCTCTTCTTGCCTCTGTTCGATAATTACTATATCTATCAGGTCTTCCATGAAATCTTTATCCTGTAAGAGCTTTTCTACTACAGCCCCTCTCTCTTTCTTGGATAAACCTCGAAAGGCTGTCAAGAACACCTCTGCCGTTGCTTCGGTGGTATTCATAATCAAAACCTCCATGCTTTTATAAGAAGTAGTTAATCTTTTTCGTGAAGGCAAAGCAATGAAATCAGAAAAATTAGGGTTAGGTTCATGTTCCTAATTCTATGCCACTCTATATTAGTTATTATAGACTATGCCATATCTGTGTTACAATCATTAACTTTATGCTGAACTCGCGGTAATCTAATTGAAGAAAAGAGAAATATGTTCCGGCTTTGTCGAGCCGTCAGGTCGTTGACCTGGCCCTTTTCCAGCAATTCCTGTAAAGCCTTGGCTTCCTGAAGGGCTTCTTGCCAATCAGTGTAGTATTCACGATCAAGAGGCTCTCCTTTGAAGGTATGCTCACTCCACAGAAACATGGCCATAAATCGGCTATCAACTGTTTGGTCTGCCTGAGTCTTTTCATGGATTTCCTGAAGATCCGGTTCGATTTCTTTTAATGTAAAGTTTATTCGATTGTTTTTCTTATCTTCCTCCGGTTTCCAACCTCTGGTGTCTATCCGCTGGAGCCGGAAACGCCATAGTTCATTATTTTTTTCATCAATATTTTTCTTAGGAATGTTTGCCCGGAAGGCATCAAGAATAGTGAAAACCTCATTGCGCAACTCTGTGAACTGAAGTCGAATTGCCAAGTGCTCAAGATGTTCTTTTCGCCAAGGGCGATAGTTTGCTGTTTTACGCTCCTCTGCATACAACTGCCACATTGGATCAGGTGTGCGGTGTGCTCCCATAGCATCTGCTTCATGCACCCACCGGCTCATATCCCAGTGGTATAGGTCTGGCGTTCGCAGTATCGGCAGAGCTGCTTTCCCAAGTTTTCCAGGATACCCTGTGGCTACAGAAGCAATTGCAGCAGTGGGCATTACGGAATTACTGCTTCGCAGAATATGGTCAATAATCCACTCAAATGTATCAGCCTTCTTCGAATCCTCCGCCATGGCAATCAACCAATTTTCCAAAGCCATAAGCGCTGACTGAAGAAGATAAGGTAAGACCGCGCTGCCGCGATAGCTGGACCAGAGGCGGTGAGAGCAATATTGTTTTATACTGGTTCCGTCATTCAGTGGTATCTCAACATCGAAAACACCTTTGGTAAAGCTTGAAGGAAAAAAAGACTCTTTTTCTTTAGAATCCAAGGGTGATCGGCTATACTTCTCTGCTGTTTGATTACTGAGGGCGATAATGAAATCCAACCCTTTCCGGGGATGCCATAGTAAAAGATGACAGAATGGGCCTTTGACACCGCTGGCGGGAAAGAAATTCGCACCCTCCTTGTATCTGGGCAACCCAAAACAGTCTTCTACATCCCTATGTCCATCCCAAAATGAATCATGGTCCGACTCATCTATTAACCATTCCTGCCAAGCCAGTTTAATGACCAAGTCAGGGAGGGGTTTGCACAAAAAGGTGGTTGTTTCGAAATTGACAAGCGCCATGGGGAGAAGCTGCCGGACATAGCCCGGATAATGTTCTCCGGAGCGTTTAT
>JAUWIR010000429.1 GCA_030605265.1 Pseudomonadota bacterium
CAAACTCTCACACAGATAAAACTAAGGGGTCACAGCCATCACTGTAACCCCTTGATTTAATTGGTGAGCCGTGTTGGATTCGAACCAACGCCCCTCTGCTTAAAAGGCAGATGCTCTGCCAGCTGAGCTAACGGCCCTTGTATTTCATGGGAAGTTGAATTATAAAGAACCCTATACCATTTGTCAATAATCCAAGGGAAGATAAATCAATTTTTCCCAAATACTATTTAATTGACCAGACGATTACTGAGCTTAAGCCATTGATCAAGAAGAGAGTTATTAATAAAAATTGTTTCTTTTCTTTCAAATCCGGTTGAAACTATTGATATATCAATCTCTAAAGTGTCCTGTAAAAATTTGACGTAATCTTTTGTTTTCTGAGGGAGATCCTCATACTGCTTTGTCCCGTGGATCGTTTTTTGCCAACCACTTATTTCTTTATAAATCGGGGTACATTCTTGCAATATTTTCGCTTCATAGGGGAAATCATGGAAGGTTTCTCCCTTCCATTTATAGCCTGTACAAACTTTTATGGTATCTAAATGATCCAAAACATCCATCTTGGTTAAAGCAATCGTTTGCAACCCATTTACTCGAATGGCGTATCGAAGGCCAACAGCATCAAACCAGCCGCATCTTCTGGGTCGTCCGGTAGTTGCGCCAAACTCTTTTCCCTTATCCTGAATCGATTTGCCAATATCATCAGTAAGTTCAGTCGGGAAAGGGCCGTTTCCAACTCGTGTAGTATAGGCTTTGGTCACTCCTAATATGCCGTCGACTTTATTCGGCCCGAAACCAAGTCCGATACATGCCTGGCCGGCAATACAATTTGAAGAAGTCACAAAAGGGTAGGTGCCGTGGTCAATATCCAGCATAGTCCCTTGAGCCCCCTCGCAAAGGATATCTTTCCCTTCAGTCATAGCTTTATTAAGTAATACGGATGTATCAGCTAAATAGTCTTTCAGGATGTCTCCATATTTTTTACATTCTTCAAGAAGAGTTTCAGGTGAAATCTCTTGCGTTTCAAAATAATTTTTTAAAAGGCTGTTTTTTTCAGGAAGAGCATTTTGAATACTTTTGGTCAGGGTGTCCTCATGGAGGAGATCCCCTATACACATACCTACTCTGGCCATTTTGTCTTCATAAGCCGGGCCGATTCCCCGACCGGTTGTTCCGATTTTATTTTTCCCTTTTTTCTTTTCTCTCTCCAAATCAAAAGTACAATTATAAGGCATAATAAGGTGGGCCCGTTTGCTAACGCGAAGATTCTCAGGAGCTATTTTAACACCTAATTTTTTTAATGCCTCTACCTCCTGAATAAAGGCATTAGGATCAATAACCACACCATTACCGATAATGCATGTTTTATTGGGGTGTAATATGCCTGTAGGGATTGAATGCAGGATATATTTTTGTTTATTTAGATACACAGTATGCCCTGCATTATGGCCGCCCTGGAATCGCGCAATGATATCTACATACTCAGAGAGAATATCGACAATTTTCCCTTTTCCTTCGTCCCCCCACTGGGTTCCTACAATTGTAATAGTTGCCATTTTTTTATCACCATTAGTAAAATTTTTGCAATTTTATTGATAAACATATACAATGAAGCGAATTATCCGAGAAAAATAAAAACTATAAGCCAAAACCCTTTATCGATATCATTTTCCAGGCTCATTGTCAAATTTTTTTATAAATTGCTCAAGAAAGAGGAAAAAAATCTAAGGCCTTGTTTTTCGAAATCACTTGATGAATAGAGATTTAGATTATATAATAAATGCGTATTTTTTTAGTATTAGTATTTACATCATTTTTAATTAATTATTTAAAATTTATCTCTACTTTTCATTGTAAAAATTTATTTTAATTTTTCTCAATTATTATGGCTTCGAACAATCTTTATTTAAGTTGGAAAGAAAAGGTCCGAAGAGCTCTCTATGTTGTTTTAAGAAACGAATTAGACGGGGATCTCATTAAATGTGCTTTAATTGATTCATTTAAGAATTTTCAAAGCAAGAATCATCCTTATCCTTTTATTGAAATGAGGGAGTTGAAACCGAAGGCCAGAATTTTTGATCGAGAATACGAATATCAAAACAGCTTTTTAGTTTTATTTTGTGAGAGCGCCTTACCTGATAGATATAAAAGGTATATTCGATTTTTTGATTCTAATAAAATTACCAAGGAGAACCTTTGCTCCACCTTAGATTTTAATATTTCGGATGACTTTTCCTTGAATAGTAAATATTTTGAGAGTAAACATTTTAAGAAGCTCTTTTCCTCTCTTCTGCCTGTAGATTATGCGTTGCTTTTGCAAAGAGATGCAACTGTTAAATCAAAAAATCGGTATGTTTTGACCCATTTTCATGTTAAAATTGATTGGCCCGTGGCTAATGCAGCCGAGGATTTGGGAAAAGAACTGCGTTACCTCACAAAAGATCTTTATGAAAGAGGAGAAAAACACGGGGAAATTTTACAGCAAAAATTATTTGAATACTTCGGATTTCACCACACAGTTGGAGGCAGAAGAACTGCAGCGGTTGTGGCTTCTCAATTTATGAGGCAAATGGATTCTCTTTTTACTGTTTATGTGGCCAGTTCCAGTTCTCGATCCTTAATGAAAATCAGTGAGCATAGTATCTCTCGATATCTATTGATTAAGTTAAGTAACGAGGAGATGCAAAATTTGGCCAAGTCAAATCATATGCGCATGGATACCTTTGTAAAGCGATTTATTATCCATCGTGAAAAGGATTATGGAGTGGGAATTTTTCATGTGGTTTATGAACATACCATTTATTCAAAGCCTCCGGCAGACGGTAAAGTCCGATCCTTGAATCCTGATTATCGCTGGTTGACCGTAGTTCATCAACTTCTAGTTCCCATACCATCGGTTAAGGATCTTCGTCCCATTGAATATTCGGTAATTTATTCTGCATAAATGAGATGATTAGGATTATATGAATGAGAGGGGAGAATTTTTTATGGAATTTAGAATAAACAGAGATGAGTTTTTGAAAGTGGTCAATATCGCCCAAAGCGTGGCTATTGTAAAGGGGAGTATGCCCATTCTTTCCCATCTTTTGCTGGAAGCCAGGGGTGATCGAATCTTTTTATTTGGCTCTGACTTAGATTTAGGAATTAAGGGTGAAACAGAGGCTCAAATACAGGCAGAGGGAAGTATTTGCCTTTCTGCAAAAATGTTAACCGATATCCTCAGAGAATTACCTGCTGAATCAGAAGTTCACTTGTCACTGGAAGAGAATAATCAAGTGACTATCTTGTGTAATAAGATCCGTTTTCATCTGGTGGGGCTTCCTGTAGAAGATTTCCCCCCCTTTCCTGTGTTTGAGGGGGAAATATTTACTCTTCCCAAAGAGGTATTGCAGGATATGATTGTTAAGATAGGGCTTACTGTTCCCGCCGTAGAGCAAAAACATCTTGGCGCTCCGAATGGGGCCTTGATTGAGATTACTGAGGAACTTACCGAGATGCTGGGGACTGACGGCCATCGACTTTCCTATATAAAAAAGCCGGGGATAAAAGGGCTGAAAGAGAAGATAAAAGCTATTTTGCCTAAGAAATTTATGGTGGAATTGAAGAAGATTTTGGATGATGCTTCCGGGATTGACCAGGTGTCTTTTATCCTTCTTGAAAATAAGATGCTTTTTAAAATTGGCTCTATTGAGATATTCACTTGTCTTCTTGAGAAAAGGTTTCCTAATATCCGGCAACGAATAATCAAAGAAAACGATAAAATTTTATTGATCAATCGTATGGCCTTTCGACAGGCTGTCAGGCGGGTCTCTATTTTTACCGAAGAGAAAGAAAGATTTATTATGGTAAAACTAGAGGGAGGTGTCCTTCATTTGAGTTCCCAAAATTTGGGGATTGGAGATGCTCAAGATCAGCTCCCTGTCGATTACCAGGGTGAAACACTGGAGATAGGGTTCAATTCCAATTTTATTTTAGATGTACTAACTATTCTAGGAGGTGAATCAGTTGTTTTAGAGTTGAGCGACCATGAATCCCACGGGGTTATAAGGGATGCGCAAAATCGTGACTATTTATATATAATTATGCCGGTGAAGCTTTATGAAGAAGAATACGATGAATATTAAACAAAAAATAGTAACATAACAACTGAAAATAAATCAAACATGGAAAATAAAAATGAAAAGGTAAAAATCTTACTGACCAATGATGATGGGATTGAAGCTCAGGGTTTATATCATTTATATCAAGAACTTATTACCTTTGCCGAGGTGATTGTCGTTGCCCCAAAGGAAGAGAGGAGCGCCTGCAGTCATGCGATTACTCTTTCTCATCCGTTGCGGATAGAAAAGGTGGAAAAAGGCGGTCAATTTTTTGGGCATGCAGTAAGCGGCACACCAGTTGATTGCGTTAAATTAGGGCTTAATGTTATTCTTGATTTCAAACCTGATTTAGTTATCTCGGGAATAAATTGCGGACTGAACACAGGAGTGCATATTTTTTACTCCGGTACGGTTTCAGCTGCCTTGGAAGC
>JAUWIR010000275.1 GCA_030605265.1 Pseudomonadota bacterium
AAACACAGCAGCAAAGAGGTTCATTACTATTGCAGCACGGGTAATTTCTCCATTATGAACCATTTTCGGCAATGTTTCCCGAAACATCAAGGTATAAACTCCGGATACTATAAAAAATATAACCATGCACCAGACAATCTTATTCTTTTTAGAAGTATATCCTATCGGATATGGAATGAGGCATCCAGACAAGAGCAAAGAAAAAGCCGCTAATTAAGCATGCTAAATTGCTCAAAAAGATAAATCCATGACCCTGCGTGGTGATGGCGTGAAAACCTTTTAGTATGCCCATACTAAGAAATCCTAAAACCATGAAGAAAAGGTTCCCACTATGCTCTTCTTGTTTCCTATGAAGCAGAATTGTGGCCATAAGAATAGCTGAAACAGCCCCAAATATTTCTAAAGAGGAGTGCAATGGAGCGTAATCCCAATACCAATTTCTCCACAGATCTTTGAGTACAAAATTGATACCCAATATTCCAATTACTATTATCAAAAGTAAAAATATTGCTCTATTCTTATGTTTATATTTCATTTTTTTTCCCAATTAATCAGTTTTCATCTCCAATCCACCAAAACATCTATAGATGATGTCTTGTATTTTTCTTTTAGTCACGTTATATTAAGGATCATTATTAGGAGTTAAATATATTATTCAATTTTTACTTACAATAACCCAAAGATATATTTGAGGGAAAAATAAATTCCTACTATAATAAAGGTTAAGCCGGTAAGACGCCGGGCCCACCGCTCGATTTGTGTAAGTTTATTAAAAAATTGGCCCACTGAGCGAGCGCTTAAGGCAATAAGAAGGGCGAATATAAGCACGGGTAAAGCAGTGCCTAAACCATATATGGAGGGAAGGAGAACACTGGATTGATTCTTTACAGCTAAGGGAATAAGGCTTCCAAAAAAAAGCGCTGCGGAAACAGGGCAAAAAGATAGAGAAAAGGTTATTCCAAGGAGCGCTGAGCCGAAAAAGCCACCCTTTTCAGCTCGTTTTTGCATCTTTTTATTAACCGCCATACCTGAAATATTGAGCTGTAAAAATTCTAATAGAAACATGCCGGCAATAATCAAAATTGGCCCAAGAAGCTTATTCATATACAGTTGTAAGAAATTAGATACACCGGGAATTGATAAAACACCTGTCACCACAAATATACCAATAGCAAGATAGGTCATCATTCTACCAAATGCATAGGAAAGCCCTGAAAAAAGAACATGCCGGGTACTCTTTATTTGTTTTCCTATGAAGGAGATGGCAGCTATGTTGGTGGCTAATGGGCAAGGGCTTATTGAAGTCAATATTCCCAACCATAGGGCTGAGGCAATATTAATAAAAAGGGTACTCATTATCCCTCTCCTAGATAAGCGCTTATTTCACCATGAATATAATTCAAGAAAGTCTCCTTATCGTGAAGCAGCTCCCAAACTTGTTCAAGGTTTTTCCATCTTGTTTGCTTGCCGTCAAGTATATCCGCAATGACCACAGATTTAGTATATAACTGATAACCTTTTACAAAATGTTTATTTTCGGCCTCTTCAATATTTATTGCCTTCCATTCTAAGCGACCATCCTTAAGCTCATTTTCAAAATTTTTATTTACGGCTTCTTTTGTATAGGATTCTATCTTTAAGCAAGAAGGGCAACGTGCTCTGCCGTGGAAATAATAGGCAATGACTTTATGATTTAATTGGGAAGTGGCTTTATTTGAAGATGATTCCGATAAATCCCGGCTGCTCTTATTATGTTCAGTAGTGTTGGGGACCTGATTACTTTTTCCATATTCCCCCACAATCAGATAAGCCAAACTAATAGCAACAAAAATTAAAAGTATTGCTGTTATAACTGTTTTTGGTTTCATAGATACGGTATCCTTATTTTATTCAGCAAGCATTTTCTTAATTTCATCAGCCGAGGGAACTTTGCCGGCAATTTTCACTTCTCCATCTATGACCAGGGCAGGAGTCGACATCACTCCAAAGGACACAATATCGTTTATGTCGGTAACTTTTTCTAATTGAAACTCTAAGCCAACTTCTTTGGCTGCAGCTTCTGCGTTTTCCGCCATTTTTTTACATTTAGGGCACCCTGTGCCTAAGATTTGTATTTTTTTCATAACTTATCTCCTGATAATCTTGTAAAAAGTGAAAAGTAAAATGTGAAAGGTGAAAGGTCTATATTTAGTATGATTTTAAAAATATTTAACTACATCTAGACTTTTTTTAACTTTTTACTTTTAACCTTTTACCTTTTACGAATTCATCATCTCCTTAGTTTAAAAATTAAAAAAGAAATCCATAAAGCATACCGGTTGTAGTAGCCATGATTACTACAAGCAAAATAAAAACGATAGTCTTTTTGGTTCCCATAACACTTCGTATAACCAGCATACTGGGAAGAGACAAGGCCGGTCCTGCTAAAAGAAGCGCTAAAGCCGGCCCCTTCCCCATACCGCTTCCAATAAGGCCCTGTAAAATAGGGACCTCAGTTAAAGTAGCAAAATACATGAAGGCCCCTGCAACAGAGGCAAAGAGGTTAGCGGAAAGTGAATTTCCACCAACTGCCTTGCTGACCCAAACTGAGGGGATGAGTCCTTCTTGGCTCGGCCTTCCGAGTAAAGCCCCGGCTATGAGGACACCAAAGAGTAAAAGTGGTAAAATTTGTTTGGTAAATCCCCAGGTTGAACTGAACCACTCACCCATTTCACCTTTATCAGTGCTGGTAATCACTGATAATCCGATCACTCCGACTGAGAAAGGAATAATTGGTGCATGTGGGAAAATAACTGCCGCCATGATTGTTGGGATAGACGCTAAAGTTATTGCCCACCAATTTAAATCAAACCACATAACTAACATAATGGCAAATCCAATAGAGAAGCCGGCTGTTATTATCCATTTGGTTGAATAGATAGTATACCATAAACCAACTGATTCTGCAGGTTTGCCCCAATTGGCAAATACCAAAATAGCTACCATAGCTGCAAACCAGGCAGCATTTTGCCACAAGGGCCTTGATACTTCAGGCTCAGGCAAATTAGCTTGAGCATTTGCCTTGGCCAGTTCCTCTTTCCTGAAAATAAAATGCATGGAAAGTCCGATGAAAACACTAAAAACAACAGCGCCAACTGCACGGGCTATACCAAGTTCTAACCCTAAAACCCGAGCAGTTAAAATAATCGCTAATACATTAATGGCAGGTCCTGAATACAAAAAAGCAGTGGCAGGCCCAATACCCGCGCCCATTTTATATATCCCGGCAAAAAGAGGAAGTACTGTACAGGAACATACAGCGAGTACAGTGCCGGAAATAGAGGCTACACCATAGGCCAATATTTTATTCGCTTTTGCCCCAAGGTATTTCATCACTGATGCCTGACTCACAAATACAGCTATAGCTCCGGCAATGAAGAAGGCAGGTATCAAGCACAAAAGAACATGTTCTTTTGCATACCACTTCACTAAGTGCAAGGCTTCTAATATAGATTTATCAAATCGCGTTGTTCCTACAGGTAGAAAAACACAGCCAAGAAATACAACCACAATAGCGACTAGCGCCTTCCATTCCTTTTTCCACTCCATAATAAATTGCTACCTCCCGTACCCCACAGCATTAATGGCTTTTTGGCAAAAAAGCCAAATATTATTCCAAAAAAATTTTATATTACTAATTCTAATTGCTCTTTAGCTGAGGCCTTCATAACTGACTCAACACAACTGAGAAAATTTAATACGCATTGAATCTTCAGACTATAATAAACCTGTGTGCCTCGTTTTTCATCCATTACTATACCGGCACTTTTGAGAATAGAGAGATGCTTGGAAACAGTGGAAACATCGGCCCCAATCATTTCAGTAAGCTCACACACACATTTTTCTTCCCGTGATAATTCATCCACAATAAAAAGCCTTGTTGGATGAGCCAATGCCTTGAATATTTTTGCTTTTGCATCATATCTTGCTTTTGTTTTATTGTCCAATACAATCTCCTCTTAATTCTATGGCAACTTTAAGAATTTTTGCCCCTTTCTAAAAAGAACAAATCCATTATTTTGCCAATGAAAAATCTATTTTCTAATTTAGCCAAATAACCAAAGTTTGTCAAGCTATTTTTATAGAATTTGAATAATCAATATTCTCAAAACTCTACAAGGCATCTTTATTCTTTGTTTTTACCCGCTGATATAACTGTTCCATAACCTCAACAAAGGAAACATCTTTCTGCCAAAAGACGGGGTAATCCCCCTGTTTTTTTATAAGCACAGCCGGAATAGTTGTCTGCTGAATATGCTTGATTTCATTGGAAAGCCTTTTTTTGCCGCTCCAGAACTCTTTTAAGCTTATAGCAGCTTTGGCCTTTTCTTTATATGGTCTGGTGAACAATGAATCAGAGCTTTTATAAGCAACTTTTTTGGCCTTTAACTCTTCAGATAAAGCCTTTCCAAGGGACGATTTGGCAAGTTCCTTTTGCAGCTCTTTTTTGGATAATCCTCTAAGCTCAAACATTAAAAATGGATTATGATCCAGCTCTTGAGGCCACAAGATAATAAACACCGGCTATATGTTTACAGGGGTTTGCCCAGTCAGGGCAGGAGCAGTCTGTTATAAGGTCCTTGTTGCTATGGGGTAACAGATGTAATCCCAAATGGGAAAAGGCTGACTCTATATGGTCAGGCATCTCATTCATCATGAGCCTGGAGATAAAGCCGGCTTTTGAGGAGATATATTCAATTACCTTTGACCATTTTGCTGAAGGTATAAGGGGAATTTCAACTGTCACCTTATAGTAAGGTGTTTTATAGACACCAAAATAGGGATTAATAGATCCTTTAACTCTGGCTGTAATTTTTCCCTTGGAAAGTTTAAATTCAAGCACCTTTCCCCCTCGCGCATATGACCTGCCACGCCCGAGCCTGGCGCTATCGGTGAATTGCTCCAGGGTCCCGATAAATCGTTCACCCCACCAGGTACGACTGAATTTTGCCATTATACTTCCTCTAAGATTGCTTCAGTGTTGAGGGCAATCAATTTTTTAAAAGCATCATTATTCAGCTCTGTTAGCCAGGACTCATCAGCTCCAACGATTGAGGCTGATAATTTTTTCTTATCTTCAATCATACTGTCTATTTTTTCCTCAAGAGTGCCTATGGCTATGAACTTGTGGACAAATACATTTTTTTTCTGACCTATACGAAAGGCCCTGTCTGTGGCCTGGTCCTCTACCGCCGGGTTCCACCAGCGATCAAAATGAAAGACATGATTAGCCTTGGTCAGGGTGATTCCAACCCCGCCCGCCTTTAAAGACAGGATGAATACGCAAGCCTCTGTCTGCGGGTCCTGAAAATCTGCAATCATTTGCTCCCGTTTAATCCTTGAGGTACCCCCATGAATATAATGGGTATTGTAGTGCAGGTTTTTCTTTATATAATTTTGCAGGGCATCTCCGATTTCCCTGAATTGAGTAAAGATCAACAAACTCTCTTCATTATCAATGATTTCTTCCATCATTTCGAGGAGGCGTTTTAGCTTATGGGAGCGTTGCTCAGAAAATTCGCTGCTGTCATGTAAAAACTGGGCCGGATGATTACAGATCTGCTTTAACTTCATAAGAGTAGCCAGAATTAATCCCTTTCGCTGAATTCCTTGAGCATTCTCTATCTGATCGGTTACATCATTAACCACAGCTTCATAAAGTGAGGCCTGCTCTTTCGTTAAATTGCAATATAGCTTTTGTTCAACCTTATCCGGCAAGTCTTTAATAATGTCCCTGTCTGTCTTTACCCGCCTTAAAATAAAGGGTCCTACTAATTTCTTCAGTGTGGTGGATTTGATGCGGTCATTTTCTTTCTGGATGGGTATTTCAAAAAATTTTCTAAAGTGGGCCTCCTTGCCGAGATAGCCCGGATTAAGGAAGTTAAAGATCGACCACAAGTCTAACAGCCGGTTTTCTATAGGTGTTCCTGTAAGCGCTATTCTGTGATTGGCTTGCAATTTTAAGATAGCCCGCGTTTGTGCCGCTTTGGGATTTTTAATATTCTGGGCCTCATCCACAACGATTCTATGCCAATTCAGGGAGAGGAGAAGTTTGGCATCCCTTCTGGCAAGTGAAAAGGAGGTAATGATCACATCGTGCTCAAGGCACTCTTTTTGAAATTCACTTTCTTTTTTGATTCTTTGGATACCGTGATGAATCATGGCCTTAAGGTGAGGGGCAAACCTTTCTATTTCCTTCTTCCAGTTTCCAAGCACTGAGGTAGGCGCTATTAAAAGAGTTGGTGAGCAATGACCATTTTCTTCCCTTTCATTAATAATTCGGGCAATAATCTGGATGGTTTTTCCAAGCCCCATATCATCTGCCAGACAAGGACCCAGACCCAGCTTCTCTAAATATTGCAGCCACGACACACC
>JAUWIR010000399.1 GCA_030605265.1 Pseudomonadota bacterium
GCCACCCCAACCAGAATATCCCGAACCACCAGATCCACCATAGGGAGCACCATAGCCGCCATAACAACCGGAACCAGAATATCCCGAACCACCGAACCCGCCATAGGGAGAGCCCATGCCTCCATAATAGCTACTACCGTATATGCCATAACTAGGTCCAGGGCCGCCATACAAGTTGCTACCATACAAACCGCCATATAATACGGGGTAGTACTGATTGAATTTTTTTTCGGTGACGTGAATATATGAACTTGAGAAATTTATAGATGTATCGTTAGAAATTTTTCCATTATCATTTTCAAAGTTCCAAAAATTACCCCAATAAGAGGCATCTTTCTCCCAACACAGGTTGTCAAAGTAGTCATTGTCAGCTAGGGTGATGGAATAGAGTTTGAAGTCTTCGCCGTAAATATGTATTTCGTTAACCATTGTATCATCATCGAAATTGTAAGTTATACTACTATTTTCAGATGAATGTTTGGAAGTCAGATAAGTGAAGGATTTGGACTCATAAATTCTTTTAGTATCATCGAAGTAGTAATCATCCTCTTTTCCAATTCCGACAACAAGTCGGTCGTTGTCTGAAGTATCGTAATCATTTTCATCATCTCTGGTTCTAAATACAATGGAAAACTCATTCCCATCATCGTCTTCCATATAAACCACAACGTCATAAGCTTTTTCGGCTTTGATTTCCCATTTGATACACTGGGCGTCATCAGCCGATTCATCGATTTCACCAAGTTCAACCCAGGGTTTTTCAGCCAGACTTTGATTGGCTGTAAAGAAAAAACTCCCCATAAGAAACAGACTAATTCCCCACACCTTCAAAAGCCGTATTTTCTCCATTATGATTCCCTCCTTAACACTTTGATTTTCATCCTTACATATTCAACAGTAAAAATTTTCAGGTCAGGTTGCTTTTTAATTACTTTTAATACCATTAAATTGAATTTGTCTGTAATGAATTAATGAATAAATATCTTATGGTTATTGACTTTGTACAAATTCATAAATCACCCTCCTTTTTGAATTTAATTGACAAAAAATTTCCTACTCTATATTATAGCAAATATTTAATATTTTAACCAGATGTCTTATTTTATTAATTATAAAATTTATTATGAAGTATTGTATAGCAAAAATCATACACACGATTTTCATTTTTTCTCTATTTATTTAGTAAAATAAGGGTAATAAGATGTCATCTTTAATCCTCACAGCTCCAAAATCCAGACCTTTTAACTCAGCATATTGAGGTTCTGGCCGGGTAGGTGGCATGGGATTGTAACTTCCAGTGCTAGGAGGCCCAAAAAATCAATTGGGGTGAAACTATGCTTGGATTGGAGGAATTATTAATAAAAAAACAATTAAAAGTAGTAAACTTATTTCCGATACCTTCATAATAGAAAATTCTGAAATAAGTCCTCAACATCTTCGTTGGCTATTAATATCCCTTTTCTATAAACTGTTCTCTGTATAATATTATAAATTAATTTTCCATATATATCGTTAAAATTTCCTCAAAACCCATGGTCGATATTTTTTTTTGGGTAATTAGATAATAATTTGCTCTTTTAATGTTTTTCATATTGACTTTAATTTTTTGCACTTAACGACATGATAACCGGCGCTGAGCGGCTTTTTGCGAAGCGTCCGGTTCATTAGCTTGTTATGTGATAACGTGTTGATTATAATGGCTTAACCAATAATAAAGCCTATTTCGATAGTGGTTATATCTTTTTCATTGTCAACACCAATAATTTCAGCTCTTAAAATTAGGAGTAATAATTTTTTATCTTATGATCCGAATACCATTTGGCATCTAGAAATTAGATCATTTTATTGTTTTTAAATTTTATAAAAAGACACTTAAAGATACCCAAGTTTATATATCTTTGGACTGAAAAAAAACCTAAGAATTAAAAATGTCTTAATCCATTTCCTGTGAATACAGAAATGACATAATTAATGTAAAAATATACTTATTATACTTAATACTTATTATATTACTTTTTCAAAAAGTATAGAAGCGCAAACTAAAAAATTTGCAGAAAACTTAATGATTATAGTGATTATTTGGTAAGGAGGTGATCTATATCTTCATGTTCCTGAGTTTAAAAATTGATTTTTATCACTGTTTATTTTCAAAGAAAGGATAAGCATGAAAAGGAATGCAAAAAAAAATAGTCATTTTTTACCATTATCTATAATTTTCTTATGTCTAGTACTTGTACACGGCTTTCCTAACTTTGTGGAGGCTAATCCCGGCCCGCCTTCACTTAAGACAGTTTCGCTCCCAGAGATTTCCGGTATAGATAACTTTATCAAAAATAAAGATGCTGCCATCATTTTGGGCAAAGCTCTCTTTTGGGATATGCAAGTTGGCAGCGACGGCATACAGACTTGTGCATCCTGCCATTTCCATGCAGGTGTTGACGATCGAACCAAAAACCAGTTAACTCCCGGCCTTCTTGGTGGTGATACTCTTTTTGGTAACAATCCCTTTACAGGAGAAACAGACTATCCGGAATTTGGGCCAAACTATACTGTAAAGCCTGAAGATTTTCCTCTCCATAAATTAGCTGATCCCGAAGACCCAAACTCAAGGGTAATAGCTGATACTAATGACTGCCTTTCTTCACAAGGTGTTTTCTTAACACAGTTTGTTGATGTTTTTCCTTTTTATTCCAGAGATTTAGGTATACCTTTAGATGACAAAGTTTTCAATGTTTGTTTATTTAAAACTCCCTGCAGGTTCGAAATATGCTGTAAAACAATAAGAAGGGTAGAACCAAGGAATACACCAATCATGATTAATGCCGCCTTTAATTTTGCCAATTTTTGGGATGGAAGAGCGAATAACATTTTTAATGGGGTAAACCCCTTTGGTGCTGCAGATCAGAAGGCAAAAATATTAATAAATGATGATGGAGAACTTAAAAAAGTTGCTATCCGGCTTAAAAATTCAAGTCTGGCTTCACAGGCAGTTGGACCGCCGCTAAGTGATTTTGAGATGGCCTTTGAAGAGCGTAATTTCTCCATGCTGGGCCTTAAGATGCTCTATCTGAGACCCCTGGCAAAACAGATGGTGCATCCAAACGACAGTGTTTTGGGTCATCTTTCAATGGCCTGCATAGGTCTTTGCGATAGAGTAATTGGACTCCCCGGCCTCAAAACTTCCTATTCTACTTTAATCAAAGCAGCCTTCCATGATAAATATTGGAACTCTAATGAAAATGTCTCCTTCAATGAAGAAGAGGAGGAATGGGAAGTAGTGGGCTCTAATTCTTACCAAAGGTACCCTCTCACTGATTCCAGAACTTACTCCAATCGTATTTATAAAAATACGGAATTTAGTCAAATAGAAGCCAACTTCGCTCTATTCTTTGGACTTGCCGTTCAGGCTTATGAAAGGACTCTCATTTCTGATGATACACCTTATGATCAGTACAAAGACACTAATAGTACTTTGACACCAGCGCAGGCACGTGGTTTGGACATCTTCTTAAATGATGGGTATTGCATTAATTGTCATGGAGGGCCTTTATTTACTAATGCTGCCTTCGTAGACCCCAATGACCGAGTCGAAGCCATGATTATGGGAGATAGTAACTTTGCGTTCTATGACAATAGTTTTTACAACATTGGTGTAAGACCAACAGGAGAAGACATAGGAAGAGGTGGTTTAGATCCCTTCGGCTTCCCTCTCTCATTCTCACGGCTTGCCTATGTTAAAGACTGCGGGAATCCACCTTTAGGAATGGTAGGCCTTGTGCCGACTTTAAAAGGTGATTTTCCTAAATTTGTTCCAAATCTCCCTCACGATCCTATTATACCTGACCCTAACAATCCATGTAGCTTGGAAAGGGTGGCTGTTGATGGTGCCTTCAAAACACCAGGGCTGAGGAATATAGAGTTAACTGGTCCTTATTTTCATAATGGTGGCCAAGCAACTTTACGGCAAGTAATAGATTTCTATGACAGGGGAGGTGATTTTCGCAAGCTCAATAGAGAGAATCTTGATCCTGATATTGAAAATCTTGGGCTGTCAGAAAATGATAAAAATGATCTGGTGGCTTTTCTCTTAACCCTAACTGATAAACGGGTCAAATATGAAAAAGCGCCGTTTGATCATCCACAATTGTTTATCCCCAATGGAGAGCTTGGAAATCAGAATATTGTCTTTGGTTTTCGTAACCTCAAGAAACGCAAGGGTTTTAGCTGTTGTGATGCCATAAGAGAAATCCCGGCTGTGGGCAAGGAGGGACGAAGCACACCTTTGCCGACTTTCCTGGATTTAAATCCTTCTGAACAATAAGGTTCATTTTATCACTCTCTAAATAAAACCTGGCCGATGAATTTATTTCTTATCGGCCAGGTTTTATTATAGTTGTCGTTGTTCTGTTATTCGCTCTTGCTTTTCCTGATATATATATCATTTTTGCGTTTAAACAGCTACTTTCCTTTCAAGAATTTTTAACCGATATTTGGGTACCCATACAATATGATATTGGCAATATCCTATAAGTGGCGTTTAGCCCACCAAAAGAGACGAGATGAGAATTAAATAGCCTAAATTTTTATCCCAGTTCCCACCGTGCAGGGGGAGATTTCTTATTGAATTTAAAAATGTAATTGTTGTGATTTTGATAAACAGCTTTTAGTTATTATAAATATTGGTTTTATTTAATTTTTGCTCACATAACGACAAAGCTCACTTGCCGAACACCCCACAAGCAGCTTACTTAGTAAAACCCGTGTGCTGGGTGTGAGGTCAAGTGCAGCGCCTTGTTGGGTGGATTTTATTATTTATTTTAATATTTCTAGC
>JAUWIR010000632.1 GCA_030605265.1 Pseudomonadota bacterium
AAATGCCGATTCCTGTATTAGATTACTACCATTTACCGATAATGCCAAGGTTAGCTTTTTCGGTAAATATGAAAATAAGCCTATTAAAAAAGTGTCAACTACTTTTATGTGAATATGAAAGATGCCTAATTTTACTACACTTTTTGTGTCATTTTTTTACTGATGAGTTCGTATCAGAGTAAATGCTTGGCAGGAAAATAAAAAATATATTAAAAACAACTGAATTTATCCTACTATTCACCTCAGCCTTTTTTTGTGTAATTAAACAAAAAATTGGCATATTTCTTGTATTATCAAAAACCATGGGAATAAAATCAAACCGCCTAGGCATATTCTTGAGTTTGATTATATTAAGTCTCTATCTCCTTCAGGCCGGATCGCTTTTTGGGGAGCAGTATGAATATGATCAAGTAGCTAGAAATTTCCTAAGCTACCTTAAAAGTGATAAAAAAATTCTCTCAACCGAATTGATCAATAATAATCAATTTGATCACTCTTTGCCCAAAATCCCTGTTGCCTATTTAGTAAATTTAGAGGGGGGAGGGTACCTGCTTATCTCTGCCTCAAAAAATCTTACGCCAATAAAAGCTTATTCTTTGACCAATAACTTTGATACCTTACCGGAAGAGTATAAAAAATATCTTCTCTCGGAACTTGAGTACACTATTAGAATCTTGGCTGAACAAAACAAAACTTTGCAAAGAACCACTGAAACCGGCAACACTGAGAACCAACAAAGATGGGATTTTCTCTTAAGCCTTAAGGAAACCAAAAGTTCTTTGTATACTTCTAATTCATATACTACCAATTCATATACTACTTATATTCCTAACACCCACTTGTTAACAACAAAATGGCATCAAAAATATCCCTATAATAAATTTTGTCCAAAGATTGATGGTCAGTTTGTTAAAGTTGGGTGTACCAATATTGCCATAGGGCAAATAATGCACTATTACGGCTACCCTTTATCAGGTACCGGTGCTTTAACGTATACCTGGAATAACCAAACCTTGAAGGGGATTTTTTATAAAAATTACCATTGGAGCAATATGCCGGATTCCCTTAATATGGTTACTCCTGAATATCAACAGGATGAAGTTGCTCGATTATTAAGGGACCTTGCCATAGCCAACCGCACGGATTTTGGTGTAACCGCTTCCTATGCAGCTACTAATAGAGACGCCTTAACCCGGTTTTTCGGGTTTGCCAAGGAAATTTTGGTTATGACCAATTCATCAGAATACTTTTTCTTTAATAAATTGAGAACTGAAATAGATGCCTTACGTCCTGTTTTATTAAAGTTCCCAGGTCATATGACAGTGGCAGACGGATATCGTTACAATTCAACAGGAAAGGAAATACACGTGAATTTCGGGTGGGGGGATCATAGTGACGGTTACTATTTTCTTGACCAATACGTTGATCCGAATACCTATCCCGGAGGTTTTACTACCGAGCCGGGTGATCTGGAAATTTTATACAATATCGAACCTTGCAGTGGAGGTAATTGTGATGCTAATCGTGAAGCAGAAGATGGCCTGGGAGGTACCATTATTAACGGCAAATTTAATTCAGAAATAGATTCTGATGAATATTTAGTGTACTTGAAAGGGGGGTACAATGACACTATAATTATAGGATTTAGAGAGAGCATTTTTAATTATAATAACAGATCTTTTTTTGTCACCATATTTGATGTAAGAAGAAATTTTATCATTTCCAATGACGGCAGTGAGTCGGTTCTCTCCCCGGCAATCGAATATGATTTCCCTGCAGGCAAATATATTATTAAAATTTCTCTTTGCAGTGAGGAAAATGCCTGTTATGCTCTCGATAACATCCATTATTACACTGTCTCTGTTACTACTTCACAACTTTCTGATCAAGAAAAAGAGGATGCCAATAATGATAATATATCCCCTAGGATCAATAATGATTTTAAAGATATTATTGTCAATTCTTTAAACGGACCTCATAAAATACTTATTGATGCTGTGGATGAAGATGGAGACAGTTTAGTTTTAAGCGCCCACAGCACCAATAGTGATGTAATCGCTTCTATTGACGGCCAGGATGTTTTAACTGTCTATCCCAAAAATAATCTTTCTTACCTGGCCAGTAAAATTACCGTCTATGCCACAGCTGATGGGAAAACAGTGAGTAAGTCATTTATTGTTCTCTTCTTAGAGGAAGCTCTTTCCTTTGGTGAGGAAATTTTGCTTAGCGGTCTTTTTGAGAATCAGGATACCTTTAATAAACATAAGGTTATCCTCGACGGGCCCTATACCATTACCGGATACAATGGATACTCCAATCAGGGATTTTATACATCGGTAATGGGCCTTGAAGAAGATTTTCTCATTGAACCCCAAAATGTAGAAATAAATGATCAATTATCATCAAATCAATACCTTATTGGCGCATCTTTACGACAAAATCCCCTATCAGGCGTGGGATCATACTTTCCCTACCATGATGGCCTAGGCGACACCTATTTAATAAAAATTTCTTGTCCGGGAACTAATACTAACGTGGCTGATATAGCCTCGTTGAACAATATATCATTAGCAGGCACGGGATTAAATAATTCCCCTTATGTAAATATTGCTATTGATGAATAT
>JAUWIR010000171.1 GCA_030605265.1 Pseudomonadota bacterium
ATCTAATGAAATAAAACAGAAACTCAGTCAAATCAGGCCTTTTTCTCTTGGCCAAGCCTCTCGTATTTCCGGAATGACTCCGGCAGCATTATCTTTTTTAATGATCCATTTAAAGGCAAGGAAAAGAAAAGGGTAAGTTCTCCCCCTCCCCTTTTTAGGGGAGGGGGGACTTACCCTGATTTTATGATTTTTTATCTTTATAGCTACCATGAAGGGCATGAAGTACATGAAGGAATAAAAAAACTTTATGCTCTTCTTGTCCTTCATGTTGAAATAAAAAAAGTGTAAATTGAGAAATGTCAATAATCAAAATGTTAATCTCTCGGTGAACTGAGTGTTCCTTGCTATATTTAGAGGGAAACCGAGGTAACAGTAACTACATTAGGCAAGCGTTTTAATTTTCCTAAAATATCATTATTTATTTTACTATCTATATTTAATACGGAAATAGCTTTTCCGCCTGGTTTTTCACTCCCAAATTGCATTCCGGAAATATTGATGCCTGATTCTCCAAGTAGACAACCAATATCACCTATGACCCTCGGTCTATCAATATTGGAGAATACAAGCATTTCATCAGTAAGCTGCACTTCTACATCAAAAGTGTTAATTTTAACTATTCGTGCATTTGCTTTACCAAATAAGGTGCCTGAAACAGTATAAGCGCCTTTGTCAGTAACTAAGGTTATGGTTATCAGATTTGTATAATCGCCAATAGAGGACTCTTTTGTCTCCGCTACCTTTATTTCACGTTCTTTGGCTAAAATGGGCGCATTTACATAATTGACTGTCTCTTGAAGTATCGGTTTTAAAAGTCCCATTAAAGCAGCCACAGTAATAGGGGCCACGTTATAATTTAAAACCTCTCCAAGATAGCTTATGGTAAATTTTTGCATTCGCCCCTCACTCAGTTGAGAGAGAAGACAACTCATATTTTCAGCTAAGAAGACATAGGGTTTAATGCTGGATAAAACATCTAAGGGAATCGATGGGGCATTAAGGGCATTTCGGATAGTACCATTTTTAAGAAAGTCAATTATTTGTTCTGCTATGGCAATAGCTACGTTATCCTGAGCTTCCTCTGTTGAGGCCCCAAGATGCGGTGTTAAGATACTGTTTGGTAAATCCAACAGAGGATTATCAGCAGGTGGAGGTTCTTGGTCAAAAACATCCAGGGCTGCACCGGCGACTTTTCCGCTTTTAAGGGCTTCAACAAGGGCCGTTTCATCAACTAATCCTCCACGAGCACAATTAATAATTCTTACCCCATCTTTCATTTTTTCTATAGTTTGTTTATTTATTAAATTAGAAGTCTCGGCATTTTTGGGAACATGGAGGGTAATAATATCTGATTTACTAAAAATATCATCCAAATCTACTAATTCCACTCTTAATTTCCGGGCGGCTTCTTCCGAGATATAGGGATCATAGGCTATTACATTCATATATAATCCCTTGGCTCTTTTGGCAACTTCAGTACCGATCTTTCCCATGCCAATAATACCGAGGGTTTTATTTAAGATTTCCGTACCCATAAATTTTTTCTTTTCCCACTTTTTCTCTTTCATAGAGATAGTTGCCTGGGGGATATTCCTGACCAGGGAAAGAATGAGAGAAATTGTATGCTCGGCAGTAGTGACTGTATTTCCACCTGGTGTATTCATAACAATGATTCCACGTTTGGAAGCCTCGGATACATCTATATTATCTACACCGCTTCCTGCCCTGCCAATAACTTTGAGATTTTTTGCAGCAGCTTGGACTTGTGGGGTTACTTTAGTGGCACTTCTCACTACCAATGCATCATAATCACCAATCACGGAGATAAGTTCATCAGGTGACATGCCTACTTTAACATCAACTTCTATTCCTTCTTCCTTTTGAAATAATTCGATTCCTTTTGGAGACAGTTTATCACTAATTAAGACTTTCATTTTACTCTCCTTTTACGCCATAAGAGAATGATGCTTCCTTTAAAATTTTACTAAGTATTTTTTAATGGTATTTTTCAATATTTTCATAGGAACGATCAATAAATTAAAATACTTAATATACTATTATCAACAGAAAATGTCAAATATTAATCAAAAATTTTCAACTTGTGCAATTAGATTTTGAGATTTACTAATGTAAGAATAGTTAATTGCACAGGTTGAAATTTTTGTCCTCTGAGCCTGGTGAATAGGCGAGGCAATTTTTAGGAAGCTTTCTGAGAACTAAGGCTTGAGGGAATGGTAATACATAGAAATGTTATGTTTTTAGAGTCAATTGAAAAATTAAATTCTATTTGGTGAATGTGAAAGATTTTTTGGGCTAAATCTAATTTTTCATCATTGAAATATTCATTTTTTTGAAGATTTTTGACAGTGGCAAAAGAGATAACTATTTTAGTTTTTTTAACTTCTGGTTTTTCATTAACCTGCAGCATTATAGGGGTGTTTGGTTGATGCTTTTTATGACAAAATAAAAAGAGATTTGAAAAAGCTTGTTGAAGGTAAAAATAGTTACCCTTAACCAATAATTTTTCATCAGAGAACTGCGTTTTTATTTCAGTAAAAGCTAATTCAGTTGATAAAATAGCCAACATATTAATTGTCTTGCTAATAAGGGCGGGTAAATCTATCGCTGTAAAATGAATTCGGTTTGTTTTAAAATATTCTCTAGTTTTGTGAGCAGAGTCTTTTAGCCTATGAATTTCTTCTTCTAAAGAAAGAATTGTTTCATCACTGGGATTGTTTGATTTTAAAAAATTTATTAAGAGAAGCATCCCCTGAATTGAATTGCTTATTTCATGAATAATTCCATAAGTCATCAATCCAAGTGTATAGATTTTTTCGGAATGAGAGAGAAAAAGGGGTAAATCTTTTTTTTGTTTATCTTCCTCTTTATCCATAAGTTCCATATTTATATAGGCATAAATGAAAGGTTGTTTAAATTCCCCTTGATGTGCAATCGAATTCCTTCCTTATTTTTCCCGATAAGAAAGCCAGCCAAGGGGCCCAATTTCTTTTGTAATTCTTTCGTAAAATTGAGACGGACTTTGGCATTTAGATAGCTTTTAATAATATTCCGATCTAAATGTAAATCCCCGGTCATTTGAGCCTGCAGTTCATTGCTGTGTATCCGGACTGATTGAATATTTATTTTTTCTTGCTCAATATTGCCGGTGCCTTTAATTTTTTGGAAAGAGAAGGAAGGGAAATTCATAATTTGGGCTTTCCCGGGAGAGATGTAAAAGTTAAAATCACCGACCCCCTTTAAAAGATTCCCTTGGGTGAATTTTACTTTTGCTTCTCCTGAAAGATTTCCTGTTAGATTGACCTTAAATAATTCTGCAGATTGTTTTATTTTGTCCAATTGAATTTTTTGTGCTTTACAGAAAAAATCTTTAATATTTTTAGGGTGTAAAAGATCAAAATATAAATTACCCTTTAAATTACCTTGATAGAGATGAAGTTTAAAAAAGAGGCCAATCTTTTTTAAAAAAAGTTGGTTTAATTTTGGTCGTATTTTTATGCTGTCTATATGAAAATAGAGTTTTGAATTCTCGACATTATTGTTATCATTTATACTTACTTCGTTTAATTCTATGTACCCCGGGAACCTAAACCGAATTTTTTTTGCTGATATAGCATAGTCAAACTGTTGAGAAACTTGCTGAAGAGTATTTCGAATAAGATCTTCCTTGGGAAAGAGAACTATGGTAAAAACTATGAAAGCAAAAATTCCATAGAGGGAAAGAAAAAATAGATATTTTTTAGGAATTTCTTGTTGTTTTTGCATTTATTTAGGCAGTAGGCTCTTTCTTCAATACTAAATAATAAATTGCATTAGTAAAAATATTATGTTATTATACAGTCCCTTTAGAGAAAAATCTAGGATTATTTTACACCGGAAATTGAGACAAAGAGGAGAGCGGTTGTTATGTCAAGAAAATGTGATGTTTGCGGTAAAGGTTCGCAATTTGGCCATTCAGTAAGTCACGCCCATAATAAGACTAAAAGAAGATGGTTTCCAAATATTCAAAAGGTGAGGGTTTTAGTAAAGGGTGCTGCCAGGAGATTAAATGTATGCACTCGATGTATTCGCAGTGGAAAAATAGAAAAAGCAACCTAACCTTAAACTAAAAACCAGCTGTACGTTTCACTTCAATAATATCACGAATTGTTTTAATAGAGGCGATTACTTTTTGTAATTGCTTGAGAGTGCTGATTTCAAGGCAGAAACGGCAATTGGCTTGGAGATTACCTGTAGTTTTTACCTCAGCATTGATAATATTTATCCCTCCCAGGGAAATTGCTGCGGTAATTTTTGCCAACATCCCCGCTTTATCAGCGCAACGAACATCAATATAAACTTGATAGGGAACATTTCCCTTAATATCCCAGGTTGCCTCTATAATACGCTCCGATCCATAAAGAAGGTGTTTAACATTCGTACAACCAATACGATGAACGGAAACACCGCGTCCTCGTGTGATAAAACCAATAATTTTATCTCCTGGTACAGGATTGCAGCATTTTCCATATCTGGCCATAATATCATTCATTCCCTTAATTTTTACACCTTCGCTCCTCACTCTGGTAATTCTATTTATGGCTTTTTTTAGTTTTGAAGTTTCAGTTTTTACATGAAGCTTTTCCTTGGGTACAAGGTCACCTAATATTTGTTTTGAGGAAAGTTTTCCATAACCAATATCAACAATAAGTTCTTCTTCGTCAACAAATCCAAATCGCGTGGCAATCTTCTGTAATTCGCCGGTTTTATGAAGTTTTGAAAAACTTAACCCATATTTAGTAAATTCTTTGGCCAAAATTTCTTTCCCTAAACTCAAGCTCCTGTCCTTTTCCTCTACTTTTAGCCAGTGTTTAATTCTTTGAATTGCCTTGGTAGTTTTGACGATTTTCAACCAATCTCGATTTGGATGATGATTAAGAGAGGTGATAATCTCAACAATATCGCCGTTTTTGAGTTTATACTTAAGAGGGACCATTCTTCCATTGACTTTTGCCCCCACACAGCGATGTCCAATTTCCGTGTGGATGGTATAAGCGAAATCAATAGGTGTGGCATCCCGGGGAAATCCTTTCACGGCGCCTTTTGGAGTAAAAACAAATACTTCATCATGGAAAAGATCTACCTTCATCATCTCAAGAAATTCTTTAGGGTCTTTAAGGTCCTGCTGCCATTCCATCAATTGTCTCAACCAGACAAACTGTTCATCATATTTTTCATCTAATTTATTTTTCTCCTTATAACGCCAATGAGCTGCAATTCCTTCCTCTGCAGTCCGATGCATTTCCCGGGTACGGATTTGTATCTCCAAAGGATGCCCTGAGGGGCCGATGACTATAGTATGCAAGGATTGATACATGTTTGGTTTTGGCATAGCTATGTAATCATCGAATTCACCGGGAAGGGGGGTCCATATTGAATGCATCAATCCCAGGGCTGCGTAACAATCTCTTAAATTCTGCGTGATAATACGCACCCCCATAATATCAAAGATCTCCTCAGCTGTGACCCCTTTGCGTTTTATTTTTTGGTAGATACTGCAATAATGTTTTCTTCGGCCTTTAACAATTGCTCCAATGTTATATTCTTTTAGTTTTGCCTGTATATTTTGAATTGCCTCATCTATTATTTTCTGTATTAGTTTTACTTTTGCTGAAATTTTTCGTGATAATTCCTTATATATCTCCGGCTCTAAATATTTTAAGGCAAGATCTTCAAGCTCGGATTTTATCTTGGCAATACCGAGTCGATTAGCAAAAGGAGCGTAAATATCCATTGTTTCTTGAGCAATGAGTATTTGTTTTTCAGGGGGGAGGTACTCGAGGGTCCTCATATTATGTAGCCGGTCAGCAAGTTTAATTAATATGACTCGAATATCTTTAGCCATGGCTAAGATCATTTTTCGAAAATTTTCCGCTTGTTTTTCTTCCCTTGAAGCAAAAGATATTTGACTGATTTTGGTGACTCCATTAACTAAAAAGAGAACTTCGTCCCCGAAAAGATCTCTGATCTCCTCCTCTTTTGTTAAGGTGTCTTCAATAGTATCATGCAATAAGCCAACCGCCACAGTGATTTCATCCAGTTTGAATTCAGTGAGAATTCCTGAAACTTCCAATGGGTGAGTTAAGTATGGCTCTCCTGACAAACGGACTTGCCCTTTATGTACTTTAGCTGAATAAACGTAAGCTCGTTGGATAATATCTATATCCGGAGATAAAATATAAGATTGAACTCTTTCAGTAACATCAGAAATTCTAATCATTTTTATATTATTTATTTTAGATAATTAAGATCCTGTAGCTAATTATACTAATTATAAATATTTTTATTTGGAACTTCTAAGGTAGTAGTGACAGTAAAAATGGAGGCGATGTTTTGATTTATCCTTGTGCATTGACCTAGGGAACAGTTTTTGGCTATTTAGGGACAGTGTTGAGTGAGCCGCTTAAATTGCCTAGCAATATGAATATTGTTGATATTTTTAGAATACATACCTTTGAGCCTAATAATTGAATGTTCTAATACTTTCAATAACCTATTAAAACATAGCCGTCTTGGTATGTCAAAATAAAAATAAGGCTAAATCCTTAAGATATTAGGTCCAAAAGAAAACCCGCTTAAAATAGTAAGCGGGTTTTAAAAACTATGCTTAAATATTTGTTTTTTGTAATTATGAGAGCTTACAAGTCAACGGCAGTATAACTGGTGGACCTTGCAGGGAAGAACCAATTTGATGTGCTATAGGGATTAAAATAGGAAGCTGTGCCATAAAAGGGCATCCCTTGGGCAGTATACATAACATTATCCCCAAGGTACCTATCCATTTGGGCTGAATAAGGAGCATTAGCGACCAGGGCCATTTGTCCCTCGTATGCTCTGTTTCCTGAGAGGCTCCATATAGTCGGGGTCCCGTAAGCATTTGAGGTGGAGGTGTATGCTGAAGACATTAGGGGCATGTATCCTGCCATAGTAGGTACTATGCCAAAGCCGCTTGAGGCAGTCACTGCCGAGTCATAATGAAACCAGGGCGTAGTAATACTTCCGGCATAAGAGTTTTCATAACCTAAGGTACTGTTGTCATAGGCATATTCAATGGAAAAGCCGCTTCCGGGAAGGTTTGCTGCAGTATAAGTACTCCCTTGTGAAGATAAGAGATCAGCATAGTAGTCAGTTCCAGTAGCGTAATTGACACCGAAGATATCACTATAGCTGTAATCTTGATCAAAAGATGTAAAGAGAAAATTGTTGTAAAAATCCCCTGAACTCCAAACATCAACCAGGGGGTTGGTCATGGTATAATCATAACTGTAATTTTGCCCGTAAATGGGAGAAGAAATTAAAAAAATTGCTATTAACCCAAAAATATTAACTATTAAACCTTTCAAAAACCTTTTACTTTTCATTTTTCCTAACCTCAATCTTTATTAATTAATACTATGAATTAAACCTTAGATTCTATTTACATCCCCCCTTTCATGGATAGCCGGGTTTAAACAATTAATAATTTATATATTTTATTATAAATAAATCTTTCTTTAATCCTGACCTTTACTATTTTTCTATTGTGAGAACAATGGTTCTGAAATATTTAGATTCATCCTCATCCGCTTTATTGTCTATTATATGCGAATTACTAAAAATGATGGCACCGTTCGAATATTCGCCTTCAACAAATACCCACCAGATGTCAGGATCGTCGTCATCGTTAAGATCAAACTCAACATGACCGGAAATATATTCGATCTTATCATTGTTATCATAATTTACAGTACCAAAAATTTTTCCTCTTTTGGTATTGTCATCACCATCAAAGTCCCAATTAGTGATAATTGCAGTTCCTGATAGTTTTTTATCCTTCTGTGAGAACTGAAAAGTAACAGTGCCATCATTTGTTGTTACTGACGATCCATCCTCTAATCTTTGTAATTGATAATCACCTGTATAAGTCCCCTTTACTTTTTGTAGACTAGTACTACTACTACTATTGTTAGTATAGTCAAAAGGGTCTTCCCAGAGATTCTGTTGCATATAGGGATTGAATTGTTGCTGCATATACGGATTGAATTGTTGCTGCATATAATTATAGAATTATTGATTCTGCTAATAAGAAATGAATAATTTATTATGC
>JAUWIR010000421.1 GCA_030605265.1 Pseudomonadota bacterium
AGCGAATACCTTCCGGGGCCGGGGCCTTACTACAAGATTCCCATTTTTTCCCAGTAAGAAATCCGCCGCCGCCCCTTCCGCGGAGTCCTGCTTTTTTCCCCTGGTCAATGACATCTTCCGGTTGTAACTCATAGATGCCTTTAGCTAAGGCAGAGTAACCATTAAGTGCAATATAATCCTCTATTTTATGAGGATCTATTAATCTAATATTGTCCATTAAAATTGGATTTTGCTTCTTATAGAAAGGAATATCCTGTTCATAGACGATATTTTGTCCGGTTGAGGCATCAGTATAAAGGAGTCTGTCAATAATCTTTTTTTTCAGTATAGTTTCATTGATTATCTCCGGGACATCTTCAACAGTAACGTGCTGATAAACGATACGTTCCGGATAAATCATTACTACAGGTTCTATCTCACAAAAACCATGGCAGCCTGTTGCCCGAAAATCAATGGAATCGCTGAGGTTATGGTTTTTTAATTCAGCTTTTATTGCCTTGGCAACCTTATCGGAACTGCGGGCAAGTCCGCATGTCCCCACACTGGTAATTATGCTGACTCGATTCGGATCACGCTTGTCTAATATATCATTCCGCAACTGTTCTAATTCTTCTGCGGACCTTAATTTCTCCATGATAATCGTACCTCCTTGCTCTTCCTTCATTTAGTAGTAATTCCTATTCCACCTTAAATGAATCTTGATGATGGCATTCAGCACAATCCTCGCCATTCTCTCCCTCATGGATATCTGCATGGCAATCTATGCATGCGGTTTTCGTCAGTAGATAACTATCTGATTCGTGGCATACATCACATCTTAATTTCTTATGCATTCCATCAAGCGGCCAACCTACCTTCCTGTGATCAAAATTGGTCATATCAAAGTAGGCTATATCACTATTGCGGCCGTGATGCTCTGAATGACAATCCAAACAAGGCTCTAATTCTTGACCATGAAGTCCTGATCCTGATTTTCGTAGATTATTAATGTCATCATGACACTCGAAACATTTTTGGGTATCAAGCTTTTTTCCTTTTGTATGACATGCGTCGCATTCCCCTGATAATTCCAATTCCGCATGGGCTAAAGAAAGCTCTCCCGGGGAAAACAACTTTGCCCATCTCATCTGTGAGCCCTTATAAAAGAGTAACCCAAGTATAATTATTGATATTATTGGTAGAAGAATTTTTTTCATAATATATCTATCCCTCCTGAATGAAAGGATTGGAATATAAATCCCTTTTTCCTTCCGAACTGTTTTTACCGCTTAACAGCTTAACAGCTATCAGCTTAACGGCTGTTTTTTCACAGCTGTTTTTTCATATTTGATTAAAATATCCACCTATACCCCCAATATACTGTAACAAACACATGGGCAACCAGTAAAATAAATAAGATATAGGTGCACAGCTCATGAATAATTACCCATTTATTGAGAATAGATAAATTTAAATTTAACACTGAAACCGAGCGCATTTCTCTTAATCTACTGATCACCTCTGTTGCCCACTTTTTCAAAGCGCTATAGTCCTCTGACCCTTTATCCCCGTATTTCTCATCTATCAAGGTCAAAAGTTTACTTTTCTCGCTTCTGATATATAACCACTCTTTGATCGCTGATATAAGGCCGGCATTGGATGGAAAATTTGAACATTTTACTTCCATGGCCCTTTTTATAATGGGGGAGTCTTTGCTGGCCTCCTTTAAATCTCTCTCAAGAAAGATGTCTATTTTTTGTAATAGCTCATATCTTTTGGAAATGCTTCCAAAAAGTTGCCCAAAAAATATTCTTCCGAAAATCCCGGAAATCACCACTATAACCATCAACCAAAACCCTGCGCCTATAATGCCGTTAAACTTAAGAGCAGAATGAAAGAGTATAAAAATAGGGCCTAAGATACCGAAAAAAATGTGTATCTCCAGCCATAAAGAAAGTGATCCTAAACATTCAAGGTTTTCTACTCTCTTCCTCAACATATAAGGAATAACACAAAGAATCATTAATACGGCACCTATGATCCCTAATCCCTGGCCTACACTTCCCGAAGGTTTTAATTTGGAATGAGTGGCCACTTCAAAATGTCTAAGATATTCAGGGATGGATAAATATGGTTTATATAAGGAGTATAAATAGGCCGTGATTGCTATTACCAATAAAATCCAAAAAATACGAAATACCTTATGATTATGGCTACTTGTTGACATTTTATCCCTCTGCTTCCTCTTCAAGTGACTGCCTTAAAAGTTCCCTTAATTCTATATTAAAAGATATTTTATGCTTGGAGAGATAGTCCTCAATGGGCATAACTTCCAGAGCTCCGGTTGGACAGTTGATAACACAGGCCCTATTGTCGTACTCTGCACATCCATCACATTTCACGGCAACGACTCTGCGCTTTTTCCTGATTTTTTCATCTATATACTCTAGAGTAATTGCCTCAGTGGGACAGATTTTGGCACACTCTCCGCAGCCGGTGCATGAATCCGATAACTCTATAAACGGCGTACTTATCTCCCGATGAAGCCCTCTTTGGGCAAAACCTATGGCTCCAACTCCAACTACCTCCTCACATACCCGGACACATAAACCACACAAAATACATTTATCGCCATTTACACTCACTGGAAAACGTGTCTTTCGAACACCCAGTTCCTCGGCCATCTCTTTTAAGTTTTCAGCATCAGGGCATCTGGCCATTAAAAGCTCTAAGAGCATCATTCTGGCTTTTAATACCCTTTCGCCGGCTGTCTTTACCTCTATCCCTTCTTTAATTGGAAAGACACAGGAGGGGTGCAATTTTGTCCATCCCCTTTGGGTCACCGCTACTACACAAAGCCTGCAAGCTCCAAAAGTACTCACTGCCGGATCATAGCAGAGGGTTGGTATCTT
The DNA here is from genome assembly GCA_030605265.1 of Pseudomonadota bacterium. Taxonomy (GTDB): domain Bacteria; phylum SZUA-182; class SZUA-182; order DTGQ01; family DTGQ01; genus JAUWIR01. The sequence continues at coordinate 2,892 of JAUWIR010000421.1, forward strand.
TATTCCATACCTGCGGGCTACTTCCAGCACTGATTCACCCTTTACCCCCTCTACTGCCTGTTCATCTATAGTAAATTGGATTATCTGTGCAGTTGGTGCTTGCGGTCTCTGTGCTGCAACTCGGTCTTTTCCCTCAGCGCCGGCTTTCAGACAATCCCGTACCACTAAGGGCAGGTGATTATAATAATTCTCTACCTTGACGACATATCTTGTGGCCCCCGCCTTCATGACCTCTTCTGCATACACCTCGTGGCGTGGTCCCATGAGCGTTATTATTGGTTTTTTAAATTTGTACTCTCCCCTTATTTTTCTGACTACTTCCGTACCATTTTTTTGGGGAAGATCATAATTCATGATGATCACATCATATTTTTGCCCCTTTTTTAATAATTCTAAACACTCCTCCGTACTAAATATTTGCTCGACAACTATTGATCCATCAAAGTCATGCAATCCTCTTTTTATTAAGTTTGCATGTGTTGGATCGTCTTCTAATAATAATACTATTACTGCCCTTTTCATGGACTTGCCCCTTAAATAGTTACTTTCATTTATGGCTAATCGAATTTTTCTAATATTGATCCAACTTTATCAGGCGTGACCTTTCCAAAATATTCTCCGTCTATAACTACTACCGGACCCAAAGCGCAGGCCCCCAAACAATTTACACTATTTAAAGTAAATTTTTTATCCGTGGTGGTTTCCCCGGCCTTTATCTCCAGTCTTCTTTCCATTTCTTCGAGGACTTTCCCTGATCCTCTTACGTGGCAGGCGGTCCCCATGCAGACGCTTATACCATGTCGGCCCCTGGGCACAAGGCTAAAGGCTTTATAGAAGGTAACCACATTATATATACGGCTTAACGGGATATTCATTGAGCCTGAAAGATGTTTTAAGGCTTCCTTTGGAAGATAATTATATTCCTCTTGCATATCTTGCAGAATAGGCATCAATGAGCTAGGGCTTGCATTATATCCAGCGACAATTTCATCTACTTTCCCGACATTAACGGTTTCTTCCTCTTCTTTTATTTCCGGCACTTCCGCCTTTTGTTTTGGTTTTAAATATGAGAGTACTTTATCAAAAAAGGAAGTTCCACCATCCTCCCCTGAAAAAAGAAGTATTGCATTATAGGGACAGGACCTCACACACATGCCGCATCCCACACAATTATCAGTGACAACGATATGGCCTGCCGCATCTTTTTCTACACCATTGCGGTTACAGGCTTCAATGCATTTAGGTTCTTTGCATATCCTGCATAGATTGGGGAATAAGCTTATTCCAATAAAACTGGACCCCCCCCTCCTGTGCCTCGATACATCCTTGTGTCTGCGCTCACAAGCTGCAACACAGTTGCCGCAGTTTAAACAATTGCTTATTTCACAAACTACTATCTCCTTATCTACCGGTTTGACGTCTACCATATTTTTTTACTCCAAAAAAAGTTATCCAATACACTCCCAACTTCCTAATTTAAATAATTTGATTGAAAAAGAATTCTATTTGCTTCTATAAATGGAAAAGTGTTGCTATTTGGATAAAAGAAATCTGTGGCATCTTAAGCATTATTTTTAAGATATTCTTCAATACTGGTAGCGGCTTTTCTGCCGGCCCCCATTGCCGATATAACCGTAGCTGCTCCGGTGACAATATCCCCGCCGGCAAAAATTTCTTTTCGACTGGTTTGGCCTGTCTGGTCATCAGCAACAATA
>JAUWIR010000383.1 GCA_030605265.1 Pseudomonadota bacterium
GGAATTTAGCTAATGGTGAATCCGCCCTTTTTGAACATAAAATCCGGAATCAGGAAAAAAGTGTCCACTACTTTCCGGATTTGCCGTCCAGTTACCTCCGGATTCAGTGTCCAGTTCCGACCGGATTTAGTGTCCACTTTAAATCGGATTTGCCGTCCAGTTCCGACCGGATTATACAAAATAGTAAGTTTACCGCTACCTTGTGCTTGATTTTCTTTGGTTTTCGATAATCGGTGACCTCAGATAATCGGATCAAAAGAGAGGGTAAGTTCTTTTGCAAAACTTTCAGGTAATCTTTGGTCGTCTGCCGGCGCGCTTCTAACTGTTCTGCCTCGGTTTTATATTCACATTTGGCATTATCCGGTGTATCGGGTCTCTTATTGCTAAAACCCTCGATTGCCTGTTTTTCCCTCAATTCTGCTTGAGCCTTTAACCTTTCCTCCTTCTGTTCTTTTCTTTCCTCCATCAGGATATGACGATTTTCTATGCGGCTCATATGACCAACTCCTTCCGAAAATTGGCATCCAATATATACATATATACCTCTTTGGTACTTGATAACCCCTGATGGTATCGATCAGCTCTACCACGCCCCTTGGTCTTGCCTATATAAAGCCAGTTGCCTGCCCGATAACTCGTGCCTTGATATCTATCCACATCTACAAATGTCTCTATCAGTGCAGGCTTATATCCAAATTTCTCCTCCCAATCACAAATTACCTGCTTTTGGGCTAAAGAAAGTGCATGGCTGGCAAGATTTTTCAGGTGGACCCACGGTAGTATAAGAAACCTACTATTGTTGATGATCCGATGAAGATTACGCACCCGCTGCCGAAAGCCCCAGCCAATCCATTGATCCCTACACTCAAGCGCCCATGATGAGCTGGTATAAAGAACACATCCCAATATCTGATCCCTTGGCCCTGTAATAAAATATTTCTGATGCAGACCAAAAGGTGCTCTGTATCCTAAATAGTGATACCTTTGCACATATTCGTTCCATAGCCCTGTTGTTTCTGCCTTGACCTTGCTTATTTTGATCTTACCATATTGATCTACTCGCCCTTTTACATATTCGTCAGGATCTGTACGCTCTGTGATATCTATCTTTCTCTTCCTATAGGACTTCGTTATATGCAGCGGCGGCAGCTTCAGGTAACCCTCATCTTCCAGCTTCTCTAATGCTCTCAGACTACTATTATGCTTGTTCTTCCCATTCGGCGCTTGCCAGGATATATTCTCACATATAGTTTTTGATAATTCTGCCCGGCTTAAGTTTGGATATAATTCCACCATCTCTTTAATGAACTTTAGTTCTCCTGCTGTAAAATTTCGCCCCATGAGGATCATGGGTCCCAATTCTTTTGATTCCATGGTATCTCCTCCTGTATATTCTTGTCCGAAGATACCTTATCAAAATTTTTCCCGTATTATCAGCCCTTTCTTCTATCTGTATGTATTTTTTTTCTTTTTGATCGAATGTCTGATTTTTGACAAAATCTTTGAGAAAAATTAATTCTTAAAACTCTCTTCTGCCTTGATATACTTGAAGATTATTTTCATGCGTCAGAGCTGATTAAATACAAATGATTATTTCTTAGGGTCTTTTTTTAATTTGAGTAATTATAAAAGTAAACATAAAGATTAAAATTTAAGAAATAATTGACTTTAACTTTAAAGGAAGGTTTATTTTAAGGATTTTAAGGAAAGATTCATTGACAAAAAACATGAACATATACTAATATTCTCAAAATTGAGGAATATTACCTTTGGGGGGCACTGGGGCAATGCTGAAAAAAGAAAGATTGTTGTATAAGTGGAGGACCCATTTTGGCTACTTTGTTTGCCCTGCCCTGAGAGGGAAAATATCCCACGGCTTTAGTACGAAATTCCTTTTTCAAGAAAATTATAATTACGTTGAAAAAATTAATTATCAGAAAAAAATTTTTTGTGAAGCTTTAAAAATCAGTTATCGTTCTATAGTTCCTTTGCATCAAATTCACAGTAATAAGATACTCATTATTAAAGAGCATGAAGATATTTGCCCTCCCAGTCTCCTTGAATATGATGGCGTGGTAACCGATTCCCCGTCAGTTGCTCTCTCAATATGTACTGCGGATTGTCTTCCTATATTATTATTTGAAAAGAAGAAAAAGATCATAGGAGCAATACATGCAGGTTGGAAAGGGACATCTTTGGGAATTTTACCAAAACTGTTAAATGCCGTGGTTCAAGAGTTTGATGGGAGAATAGAAAATTGCCTCCTTTTAATGGGTCCTTCAATAAGGCCTTGTTGCTTTGAAATTAAAGAAGATGTATTGTTAATTCTCCAGAGTCGATTATCTTGTTGGGAGAGAGCGGTACAAAAAGTTGATAATCTATTTTATTTTGACTTACAAATGGCTAATTGCCTGCAGGCTATAATGATGGGTGTTTTAAAAGAAAATATCTGGTCTACAAATTTTTGTACTTGTTGTCAGTCAGGATGGTTTCATTCCTATAGGAGAGATAAGGATAGGGCGGGGCGGATGCTTTCGATAATTAGTTCGGGTGGATAATTATTTAGTAGGTTGAGAAAATTGATCGGGTAATATTATTTTTTAATATTTTTTTTCTTAATAACTTTTATTTAAAAGAAACATCACTTTATTTAATAGAGTTTTTTGTTGAAATAGAACCATAGGGAAGGTATAATTTGATTACTTGAATTATTTTTTTTAAAAAAACTTTTTATCCTCTTTATTTATTTCGATTTAGTAAAAGGACTTTCTACTTTAACAATAGAAGGGAAATCCGGAGGGTAAGAGACGGAGTGCGGAAAATGACTACTAAAATAGGCTTAATTGGGGCAGGTAATATGGCTGAAGCCCTGGTGAAAGGAATTATATCAGCTCAATTGGCTCCTTGCCAAGATATTGTCCTGGCAGATATTAATCAACAACGCCTCAAGGCCATAAGTAAAACGTACGGTACTGCTTTTGTTAGTACTAATGAAGAAGTAGTCGACCAATCAGATATTATTATCTTAGCAGTGAAACCCCAAAATATTGCAGAGGTATTAAAGCAAATTACCTCAAAGATAAATGAAAAAAAACTGCTTATATCAATTGCCGCCGGTGTTCAATTATCACTCCTTAAAAGTTCCTTAAGTAAAGATACTCGTATAATCAGAGTAATGCCGAATACTCCCGCCTTGGTTTTGAGCGGTATGACGGCTATCTGTTCTGACGGAGTAAGTGAAGATGATCTGAAAACAGCTGAGAGGATCTTTTCCGCTATAGGAAAAATCGTTGTGGTCAAGGAAGTTTATATTGATGCAATTACCGGTCTGAGTGGAAGTGGGCCGGCATATGTTGCCGTAATAATAGAGGCTTTAACTGATGGTGGAGTTTTAATGGGCTTACCCAGGAACATTGCTCAGGAATTGGTCATGCAAACCATATCAGGGACAGTCCGTTTAATATCAGAAACCAAAGAGCATCCTTGCTTAATAAAAGATAAAGTTACATCACCGGGAGGAACAACAATTCATGGTCTTTATGCTCTGGAGAAGGGGGGACTTCGGGCAACTTTAATGAGTGCCGTCAAAGCGGCTTCTCTTCGATCGCAAGAGTTGGGAAAAAAATAAAGGGGGAATTTAAATTGATTAATCAATGGGGGCTTGAAGATGTTCATAATAGGTAATTTATTACAAGCTATTGCTGAGATTATAAATTTATTTTTAACATTTTATATGTTCATCATTATTATTTCCGCCCTTATTTCTTGGTTTCATGTTGATCCTTATAATCCCCTGGTTCAGATGCTTCATCAACTAACTGAGCCTGTATTACGCCCCATCAGAAGTCATGTGCCTTTTGTTGCAACTGGAGGGATGGATTTTTCTCCCCTCGTTGTGATCGGCATATGTATGTTTATTCAAACATTTTTAGTAAGCAGTTTAAGGGATATTGCCTTTCGCTTAAAATGATTTTTTTAAAGAATACTAAAAAAATATTAACAGTTATGTATTCGTAAAGAAAAAGATGATAACTCCTTTAGAAATTAAAGAAAAGCGGTTTCACACAGGTTTGGGGGGCTTTAAAAAGAAAGAGGTTATTGATTTTTTAGAAATACTATCCTCGGAATTTCAAATCCTGTTAAAAGGAAAAAGAGAATTAGAGCAGCGATTAGAGCAAGAAATGGAAAACCGCAAAGAATTGATAGACAGAGAATCAATGATAAAAAGTGTTCTTATGACTGCACAGGAAAATTCGGAAAAAATTTTACAAAATGCCAATCGTGAAGCTGAATTGTTAATTAAGGAAGCGGAATTTAAGGGTGAGAAGATAATTGAAGAAGTTGAGCAGAAAAAGCATCAACTTTTTAAAGAATTTGAGGATACTAAAGTATCTTATAAAGAGGCAAAAGCAAAAATTTTGGCTACCTTGGATATGCACAGGAAACTGCTGGAAGAGGATGCCATTACTTAGTCAATTGTGGAAGGGGCATTTTACAATAAAAAAGGAAGAGGGTTTTTGGTGATCAGGAGTATTGAATGGGAAGATAATTCAGTCATTATACTCGATCAGCGGCGTCTTCCCGGAGAAGTATGTTATATTGAATGTTTTGAGTATAAAGATGTTATTTCAGCTATTTCAAAGATGAATGTTCGAGGCGCCCCGGCAATCGGCATTGCCGCTGCCTTAGGTATTGCCCTTGGAGTAAAAAATTTAATCTGCCGTGATCATGTGAGCTTTTGTCAACAAATGGATACTATTTGTGATGAATTTTTTTTGGCGCGTCCTACGGCAGTTAATTTAGTTTGGGCTATTGACAAATTAAAAAAAGTGGCTAAAAACCATCTTGGGGACATCGAAGAGATAAAGGGAGCAATTACTTCAGAGGCCTTAAAAATTTTAGAAAGCGATATTGAAATTAATCGAACTTTAGGTAAATACGGGCAAAAGGTAGTACCGGATAAAGCAGTGATTTTGACCCATTGCAATA
>JAUWIR010000208.1 GCA_030605265.1 Pseudomonadota bacterium
AATAAAATCAATATCTTAGCAGTTAGCACCTTAGCTCACAACCTATTGATTTTATTGGTTTTTCTTTAATTCTAAAAATATAATGTAACCTATTGATTTTTAAACTATTTATGTCCATCTGTCTAATAGGAGTTGACACGGTGAGGTTCTTAACAATTTTCATGTTTTGAGAAAATTCTTTTATATAATTAATCTTTTGAATTACTTCCTCCGCCCATTTCTGTTTGCTTACATAATCCATATTTTGGGATAAGATATCCGAGGCAACTTTCAGCCACCCAATATCATTAATATCGAATGTATCCAAATCCTTGATAATATATTTTTTAAGAAGAACCTCTGCTTCATCAAAAGCCCTCTTAGTTCGCTCATCTTTGGGCACATTTCCCGCTATTAGTTTTTCTAATGCAGTCTTTTTTTCTTTAATATCCTGTAAATCAGAAAGCAAATCTTTCCTATTTTTATAATTTAAATGTTTTGATAAGATTTCAGATGCTGTTTTATCCCATTGCAAATCAAAAACATCCAGTAATTCAACTTCCTTATCAGAATAACCCTCCAACAGTACTTTTGCTTCATTAAAAACATACCTTGTCGCTTCATCCCAAGGCACATTTTCTGTAATCAATGACTTAAGCCTCAATTTAATTCTTGATATATTTTCGTATAAGACCTTTTTATCTATATAACCGTTGGTTTCTGATAATGAATATATTGATAAAAGGGTCTCAGATGCAGATTTATACCAAAGATAGTCATTGTAGACTAATTTATGCGGCTCTTTAAAAATATATTTATTTAAGAGTGTTTTTGCTTCATCAAAGGCTTTTTCAGTTTTTTTATCATTAGGTACGGTTTTTGTTATTAATGACTCTAATGATGTTTTAGTATTTGATATCATACGAGCTAGTTCATTTTTGCTAATATAGCTTGCCGCCTTTGGAAGTAATTCAGATACTTTACTGTTCCATTGAAAATCTTTGGCATCTAATTTATCAATATCTTTATTAATATATTCGCTAAGAAGCTCCTTCGCTCGAGAAAATTTTTTATTTGTCTGCTCGTCGGTTGGAATATTATTTTCAATTACTAATGATTCTAATGATGATTTCCCCTTGAGGATATTCTTTTTTAAAGTTGCCTTTATAATAAACTCCCTTGGCTCAGGTATATGCAAAATTTCTTCAGCTTTCTTTAACCAAGCCAGATCTTCAATTACCCAAGTTTTTTTCTCATAGCCAGGGAAGATATTAAGATGAGAATTTATAACTAATCGGTAATCATCATTCTTGGTAGATCTAATGACATCCAACTGAGAAATCTCGGTTATCTCCTGTAACCGAGGGGTTAATTTTTTACTGATTATTTCCACTAAATCATTATTTTTGAAATCATCCCCAAATTGCAAAAGGACTTTTAACAGTGCTTCAATTAGATTCAACTTTTCTAAGGAAATGCGATTATCTAATTTCCGGATTATCTTCTCGGTTTTCTCCTGCCCATACTTAAGAAAAAAAATAATCAAAAGATTCTCCTTAGTGAAAGCTTCTACCGGTTTATCAGAACCTTTAAAAATTGCATTAAGCACTGTGGCGGTTGCAGCGCATATTCTTTCATGCAGACTATTAAAAGCTATTTGGCGTGAATCTTCATTTATTATCAGGAGGAATAAATAGGCAATGGAGATATTTGGGAAGGGCTGTTTATTACATATGTTTTTTATTGCATAATCAAATTTTTGCTTATAGATTTGTGCTTCTTCCATTGAAAACCTATTGGTTTCCAATGAATAATCTATATATAATTTTTCAGGGATTAATTCATTGAGTAAATCTATATCTTCCTTGGTTTCATTGCCGGCTATTATATTCTGCAGCCATATCGTCAAGTTATGATTAGTAAATATCTTGTCTTTATAAGTAAGAGGCATTGCAGGATTGGCCTTATAGAGGAAAACAGTAAGTTTACGTGCGTCACTCATCTTGTTATCTTCAAGAATATCGTCTATATCGCTTTTCAGCTCGTAATTTTGAATTTGGTTTTCAACCCATTTGCCTATATAACCCCTCAAGAGATGTTTAACGGCCTTTTCATAATCCTTTAGTAATTCCTCGGTAAGCGCCTTAATGGAATAAATGTTTTTGTTATTAAACCGGTAAGGTTTGTTCCCTGTAATCTCCTCTGCCGCATGGTCCAGGGGCGTAACAGTTTCTCCTTCATAGAAAAGGGGGATTTCCATATATTTGCCGGAAAGCCAAGTGCTGACTTGTTCATATCCCCAGCGGCCTTTAAAATCCCTCGTCAGGAGACCTTTCAACAAATATTTCCAATCTTCCTGCACATTTTCAGGGATAGGCATTGGTTTTGAGGTTAAATAAAGATTAATCAAGCTGTCGCTCATGTCGGCAAAGGGATGTTTGCCTAATAATAACTCCGCTATGATGATTCCAAGCGACCAGTAGTAGTCCATTTCTTTTCCCACTACACCGCTTAAAGCCTCGGGGGCTGCATAATCAATAGTCCTGCTCCTGCTGGTAAAACGCCTGGAGACGTCTTTGGCAAGGACTGAGGCAATACCGAAGTCGGTTAAAACGGGAGTTAAGGGGGATAAGGTCCGAAGAAGAATGTTGGCAGGCTTTAAATCTCTGTGAATGAGGCCACCTAGGTGACAATTATAGAGTATCTGATTTAAGGAAAATAAAACGTTCCTTACTTCATCTTTTGAAACACGGTTTTGAGCACAATACTCGGCTAAAGATCCATGGGGAATGAATTCCTGGATTTCATAAAACCTTTTAATATTTCCAAAACGATAATATCCATATTTTTCCAGTTTTACAATTCCGGGGCTTTTTAGAGATAAAATCTTCTCCATTACCTCCGATTTTGGTGAAATGCCATAGTGATACAGCTTTAAGATAAATTTTGCACCGATTTGCCCATTTTCCAGCTTAAAGACATCTGCTTCGCCGCCAACAACAGGCATTTGGTTAATGATTCGATATTCGTTCAGGAAAAGGTCCCCTGCAAAAAAATTCATTGCAGGAATGTTGGAAGTATTTTTGGGAATTTCTATTTCAGTTACTTTTTCAAGCTTTTTTTTTTCGGTTGTCACGGAATTCTCCGTTTCAATTCAAAGGTATTCACTCAACACCTTACAATTATTATACTGATGTTATCCTGTCCCCCTGCGCCCATTGCCTGCCGAAAAAGATTTATTACCTTATTGTTGTCAGAGAAATCCTCGTTCATGATATTTTCCAAAGTATCAATATCCAGTGCATCAGTTAATCCATCCGAACAGAGAAGGAAAAAATCCTTCGGTTTTACTTTTAGCTGCCTAATATTGGCTTTTATTCGCCTATTCAAGTCCATGATACCACCGAGTGATTCGGTTAACCGGCCGGCTTGTGGATGATTACGAGCTTGCTCCTCACTTATTAGACCTTCATCTATGAGTTCACGAACCACTGTGTGATCTTCACTTAATTGTTGCAAGAAATTGCCGGATTCCCGATAAATGCGGCTGTCTCCCACATTATATGCCCATCCGGTATGAACGGCCTCCTCATTCCAATTGAGGCATAAGCCCGCTATAGTAGAACCAAGGCCATACGCACTTGGATCTTTTAAACCAAACTGAACAACCTCCCTATGTGCTTCTATTAAGATAGTTTCTATTTCTTTGCCATCAGTAATTTCAGACGATATCTTTCTAACTGTTTCAAGAACGATTTTACTGGCTGCCTCACCTTTATTATGTCCGCCCATACCATCCGCTACGGCAAGAAGAAGCAAAGGATTTTGGGGAGTAACTATTATTTCTTTTGAAATTGGCGTTTCCATGTTGTCGAGCTGGATTATTTCATCTCCAATTAAAAGGGCATCTTCATTATTGGTGCGACCGGCCATATGGGAGAAATAAGTGACATAAATTTTGAACATAAAGATTACCTTTATTGCCCTGAAATATTACTTCACAGACAGAAACAGAGTATATTCAGCTCTATTGTCCCATTAAAAGCCCGATAAAAACCCTACAAGTAGTACGACTAAAAACGTTACAATTCCTACACCAAAAGAAAAATAAATATTGTAACTATATGTTCCAGTTATAACGATACCAATGATACCCGAAAAGAATGCTATAATAATATATAAAAATTTTTTACCGACATCCTCTGCTGTTTTTTTTCTAAAATACTTTGAATTTGCTGCCAGCTCACCACATGTGCAATATAATTCCTCATAAATAGTATATTTATATGGAAATGGCGTCTCATTTAAATCGCCCATTGTATAATCTGAATATTTCTTTGCCACCGTTTTCGCTTTTGAAATAAGTAAGTTGGATTGTTTATTTTTTTCAGAATCACCCGAATCCCACACCCTCATGCCTTCAGAAAATTCATTGAGATATTGAACCTTTTGATTTATTTCCTGAAGCAGACTCTTTTTATCAATATAATTTAAGCCTCTATGCAAGATTTCAGCAACTGCCCTATTCCATTGTAGATCATCAATACTCAGCATTTCAGACTCTTTTTTAAGATATTTTTTTAATAATGGCTCACCTAACTTAAAGGCCTCCGCAGTCACTTCATCCTTGGGGTCGTTTTCAATCAGCAATGCTTTCAAAGAAGATTTGGTTCTTTCTATTTCTTGAAACAACCTTATTTTGCTGATATAATAATTGTTCTTCGATAAAATTTCAGTAACTTCTTTATTCCATTGTAAATCGTCAATGCTCATCATTTCAGTATCTTTTTTAAGATACTTTTTTAATAATGCCTCACCTACTCTTAAAGTTCTCAGTGCTCTGTTCATCTGTAGGGATGTTTGCAGCCAATAGTGATTCTAAAGTGTCTTTGTTTTTTTCTTTTTGATTTTTTAAAACGTTTTTTTCAATAAACTCAGAAGGTTGTGGGATTTGTAATATTTTTTCAGCCTCTTTCAGCCAGTGCAAGTCTGCTAGGGTCAAATTTTTTATTTCTCTTGGAATATATTTCTTAATGTGGCCATAAACAATTTTCCTATAGCCGTTATTCTCGGGACACTCGACAACTCTTTTTTCCATTATTTTAGATAATTTGCCATAAGCGTCCTGCAATTGTGCTCTTAAATCATCTCGCTTTATTAACATCCCGGATGAAAGGCTTTTTTTCAACAAATGAATAAGTTGTATGCCCTTTTTAAAATACTCTAAATTTACTTGATTATAATCAAAGTAAGCCCTTATCTTATTAATAATTTTTTCATCGCACACTACATATACGGCCAAAAGATCTGCACAGTCTTTTTTGAGCAATTCAACATTTTTCCCAATGATGTCAGTAACATAATTGGTGATTATACCTTCTGAAATAGTTAAAAGATCTTCCAATAATCCTATTATGGAATTTAAACCTTTTAATGATGCCGGATTACCCAGGCATTGAACGAACTTCTCAATTTTATTCCGACCATATCTAAGGAAAAGAACAATCAAAAGACTATCCAAGGTTGACGGCTCAACCCATTTGGTTAATGGCCCGACCTCCTTATCCGCATCCTTATAAACACCATTGAGTACTTTTGACAAGAGGGTACATATTCTTTCGGGCAACTCCTCGAAAGCTGTTTTACGAGCATCTTCATTCACTAACAGCAAAAAAATATAAGCAGAGGACATTGTCGGAAAAGGTGCTCTCCTGCATATATTATTTTGAGCATAAGTAATTTTCTCACCAAATTCTTTACTTTCTTCAGCAGACATTTTATTAGTTGCCGGCATATACTCTTGAAACAGGCCCCCATGGAATAATTCAGCAAGAATTTCCTCATCTTCTTTACTTTTGTTGCCTCCAATAATATTGCGCAGCCAAAGAGATAAATTATGCTCTGTAAAAATTTTATCCTTAAAGGTTAGCGGTAAGGAAGGATTAGCTTTATAAATGAAAACAGAGAGTTTTCTGGCAGGACTCATTTTACCATCTTCAAGGAGATCAACAATTTGGCTTTTCAGTTGATAATCCTGGAGTTGGTCTTCCACCCACTTTCCGATATATCCTCGCAATAGGTGTTTGCTTGCTTCCTGATGATTTTTTACCAGTTCTTCAGTAAGCGCTTTAGTTGAATAAAGATATTTATTGTTAAAATGATAAGGTTTGATCCCGGACACTTCAGATAGCTTCTCCCCACCTTCTGCGGCAGTCAAGGCTTCCCCTTCGTAGTAAAGGGGGATGTCCTTATATTTTCCAACAAGCCAACTATTAACCTGTTCATATCCCCATCGACCTTTAAAATCTCTGGTTAATAACCCTTTCAGTAAATATACCCATTCTTCTTCAATATCTTCCGGAATAGGCATAGGTTTTGAAGTTAAATAAAGATTGATTAAGCCGTCGCTCATGTTTTCAAAAGGATGTTTGCCGGTCAGTAATTCTGTCAGGATTACCCCCAAGGACCAATAATCCATTTCCTTGCCCAGTAATCCGCTTAAAGCCTCTGGCGCTGCATAATCCACCGTCCTGCTTCGGCTGGTGAATCGCCGGGATATATCCTTGGTTAAAACAGAAGCAATGCCAAAATCGCTTATTACAGGTATTGGCGGAGATAAATTGCGAAGAAGAATATTGGAGGGTTTGATGTCTCTGTGGATGATCCCTTTGTTATGACAAGCCGAAAGCGTCTTGTTTATGTTTGAGAGGATACTTTTAATTTCATTCTTTGGTATTCTTTTTTGGTTACAATACTGTTCTAAAGATCCATGTAAGATAAATTCCTGGATTTTATAAAATCTTTCGACATTTCCCAACTTCTGAGATCCGTATCCAATTAATTTTACTATGCCGGATTCATTTAAGGCAGAGATTTTATCCATTACTTCCACTTTAGGATAAATCCCATAACGATATAATTTTAAAATATAGAAGTCGTTATCTCTTTCTCTTACAAGCTTGTATACGTCTGCTTCGCCTCCGGCAACAGGTAATTGTTCATTGATCCGGTATTCAGATAAAAAAAGTGCCCCAATATCAATGCCTATCGATGATGCAGGTTGAGTATTTTCTGCCTCAATTGTAGTTAGATTTTCTCGTTTTGTTTTTTCTTTCATTAAGGTCCTTTTTAGAAAAAGATTCTAACCGGCATTTTGATGAGGGTAGGATTGGCATTCATTATTTTGGGTTAATTACTTAAAAATTATTTTGAGTATACTTTTCCTATCTCGCTATATTTTGCAGACCCACATTTGGGGCATTCTTTGCCGCTACAATTTTTACAGTAGGTCTTACCGCAATCGCTGCATTTGAATACAGGAAAATAATTGCTGGAAAAAGCCTTTTCAGCCCTTCTGCCACAATTTGGACAACTTGAATAATTACTCATTTATATTTTCCTTTCAGAAAAAAGATATTTTAACAAATAGATAAAAAGTTATGT
>JAUWIR010000028.1 GCA_030605265.1 Pseudomonadota bacterium
AGCAGGAGTCTTCCGGCGATTTTAGGGTATTTCTTGGCAAATTCCGCACCCATCTCACGGATAAAAGTAAGCTCTTGTTCATAATACTGTAAAATTTCATCTTCCATAAATGTATCACCCCTGGATGGTATATTCACTCCTGTTGACGTCAAAGAGAGTATCAAAAGTTATTGGCTCTATAAGGGGGTCCAGAACTAACAAACCTGTAACCCTAAATCGAAGACTCCTTTCGTTTTTTGCCCCTCCCTCAACCTGAACACGCACTTGCTGCAATCTTGGCTCAAACCGGGCAATGATACTTTCCAGGTCCTGTCGCAGTTGCTTTTTCACAGTTATGCTTTTAGGGCTTTGTGAGGTAAAATCTTTCACTCAGTAAACGAGAAAGGAGTTGTTGGCCTCCTTGTAGGCTGGTGGAATGGTAAGTATATAGCGCTTGGTATTGAGGAGGTTCTCTAAATCTCGTATAACAGCTGCTTTGCCTTGCTCAAAATTCAGGACCCGTCGCTGGACAGGCTCTTGGGAAATCTCCGGCTCAAGATCAATGAGCCTGTCCAGAATGGATGCCTGAATGTTTTTACCTAATTCTCTCATTAAATTAAGCTGATAAGCCGCATAAATAAAATAAAAATTCCCATGCTTTCAAGTTTAATACTATAAATTATACTTTTTTATTAGTCTGAAGGTCCCATCCGCCTACTACATTTCCTCCAGGGGAACCATCTGCACGTTTCTGCTGGGTGTATTTCCATTCGATCTTCCCATAATTAAAAGTCAAGGATTCCGTGGGCTCACCGCCACCTCCACCCCCTACACTCACAGAGCTGATGATGCATTGACTCATCTTATACTCCATGTAGGGTACCTTATCTCCCCCTGCCCGGCATAATTCAATAACGATTTCACTGATATGTTTTCCTTGAGCACAGGCCAGGGCCAAGGATGGGGATGCCTTATCCAACATTTTAACAATTGAAATATCCTGAAAATTGGCTCTCTCTGATGCCCCGCCCCCAGAGGAGCTGGCTGTGGCAGAGGCCATCTGACTAACACCAAAACTATAGGACATTATTTCAATCTGTTTTTGATGCTTGTCATCCGTACTTTCACCATCTATACCGTCAATTTTTAAAAATGCATCAAAAGCCATACTGTTTCCTCCGTTTCTTTTAGTTAAATTGTTATTAGGTTACAAAAAATTGTCTACCTACCCTTGTGCCGGGGGTGGGAAGTTGGCGACCAATCTTAAGGAAATGCTCAACTCATCCAACTGGTAATGGGGTTTGAGAAAAGCTACTGCCCTGTATACTCCCGGTTTACCCGGGATCTCGGTAACATCAACCCGTGCTTCCCGTAAAGGAAATTTTGCCTTCATTTCCTGCCCGGCTTCATCATTCAGCAGGACATAGTTGGCAATCCACCGGTTTAGATAATCTTCAACATTTTTGCAGGTCATGAAGCTGCCAACCTTATCTCGCATGATGGATTTCAGGTAATGAGCAAACCGTGAGACAGCAAAGATATACTGCAATTGAGAAGACAACTTGGCATTGGCGTTAGCGGAATCCGAGTCATAAATTTTGGGTTTGTTAGCTGTTTGCGTACTGAAAAAAGCTGCATAGTCGGTACCCTTGCAGTGAACCAGAGGAATAAACCCGAGGTCGGCAAATTCTTTTTCCCGCCTGTCAGTTATGGCGATTTCAGTAGGGCATTTGAGGGCCACATCTCCCTCATCAGTCTTGAAGGTGTGCGCAGGAAGTCCTTGGACAAGCCCCCCTCCTTCAACTCCCCTGATGGCCGTAGTCCAGTGATACTTGGCAAAAGCATCGGTTATACGTGTGCCAAGTGCATAGGCTGCATTCCCCCAGAGATATTTGCCGTGGTCCGCACCGTCAACATCCTCTTCAAAATCAAAAGCCTCCACAGGGACATTCTCATTCCCATAGGGAAGCCTTGAGAGAACGTGGGGAATGGCCAGGGCAACGTATCGGGAATCTTCCGAATCTCGGAAAGACTTCCACTTGACGTATTCAGCAGTCTGAAAAATCTTAGCCAAATCGCGAGGTCCGCCAAGGGTGGTAAAGCTCTCCCAGCCAAAAAGGGCAGGGGAAGCAGCAGAGACGAAAGGAGCATGGGCGGCTGCGGCAACCTGTGATATTTTCTCTAAAAGTGCCATATCCTGTGGGTGATTACTAAATTCATAGTCTCCAATTAAGGCGCCATAGGCTGAACCGCCAAAAGTGCCGAATTCTTCTTCATAAATCTTTTTAAAGAGAGTGGATTGGTCGAATTCACTCGCTTTTTCCATGTCCTTGAGGAGTTCTTTTTTTGATGCATTCATCACCCTAATCTTCAGGGTTTCGCCTGTTTCCGTTTGATTCACTAAGTAGAACAATCCCCTCCAGGAGGCCTCGAGTTTTTGAAATTCGGGGCAGTGCATTATCTCATTCAGCTGGGAAGAAAGGACCTTGTCAATCTGGCTAATTCTGGCATTGATCATGCGCTCAGTGTCTTTTGAAACCACCATGGCCCCATCCATGACTTGCTTGACAAACTCACCTATGAGATCTTTGGCCCATCCTCGCTGGGAATCATCACGGACCATGCGCCCCTCTTCAATGATTTTATCCAAAATCCCTTTTTCTTCTTCGACTGCCTCGGCTTGAGCAGCCTCAACCTTTTCTTGTTGTTCATTTTCAGCCATATAATCCCTCCTTTATTTCCTTGTTCCTTTATTTCTTTATTACTCAGATTTACCCTCTTCGTACCAGTTCAGCTCACCACGGAGACACGGAGACACGGAGAAAAATTAAAAGATCTGCGTAAATAGAGTTCATGACCAAGGCATTCTTCTTAAGCTGACTCTAATATTCGGTATCTAAATGCCGATGAACTTCTATCGTTGCCCCAATTATGCTTTGAAAGTTTTTTCTTCAAAAATTATTCCTCTGTGTCTCCGTGACTCCGTGGTGGACTATTATCCCTCTTCTTCTTTGGTTATTCCGGCTTCATCTCCCACCTTTTTTACCATGTCCGTGTTGGATAATACGTCCTGAAGAAGCTCATCAAGTTTATCATTGCCGTCTAATTTGCTGAGTAAGTCGGAAAGTCTTTTCCTGGCTTCCAGTAATTTGTTTAAGGGTTCAACCTGCTTGACCACACGTTCGGGATGGAAATCATCAAGGGACTTAAAACGAAGTTCCACTCCCAACTGTGTATCATCATCCGTCAGTTTGTTGTCTACCTTGAAGGCAAGTCTTGGCTTGGTTGCCTCAAGTACATTGTTAAAATTGTCCCTGTCGATTTCGATAAATTTTCTGTCCTTCAGCTTAGGGAGGGGCTCATCAGGTTTACCGGATAAATCAGCCAATACACCCACAACAAAGGGGATCTCCTTCATCTGGATGGCGTCGCCGATTTCTACATCATAAGTAATTTGAACCCGAGGGGCCCGTACTCTATCGAGCTTATGTTGTAAACTTTCTCCTGCCATACTTTCTCCTTTCTTTGAATTTATCTCTTATAAGAAATAGCCCTGGTGACATCCATACTACAGAGCCTTTTAAAAAGGACCATGGCCCTGCCGAGGTCATCATCCGAGGGGTTTCCTTTGGTCAGACATTGATAGAGAGTATCGAATACTTCAGCAATCCATAAGGGGGATTCCCACCGGTCCAGATGCAATTCTTCAATGAGTGCGTGCAATTCCTCTATAATAGGTTTAGCCAGGTCCGGTCTGTCGGCTTTCAAACAGAGTTTGGCAATAAGCAGGCGGTAACGGTTTCTTTCTCTGATTGACGGAGCGCTGTAAGAAACTGCCAGAAGACGATCCAGGGCTTGTTTAATACCGGAGGTCTTCATAATTTGAAATGCTTCTTGCCAAAGGGCCTTTTCAGAAAGACCCTCTTCCGACAATTCCTTTGTAGCCAAGGGAATAGCCGACACTGATATTTTTTCAGTCCCCATAGCTTCTTCAGTCTCTTGAAGTTCTTCCGTAGATGGGGCCATGCTTTCGCCCTCCTCAGGATTAGGTTCAGGAACAGGTTCCTGCTCTATTTTTTCTTTATAAATCTTCATTACTACTCGACTGCACTCTTCAATTGATTCCCGAAACTCAGCCAATCGGGGGTGCATTAGGGCCAAATTTTTGATCAACAGTCTCATCCAGTTTTTTAAAATCTTCAAGACAAGTAGTCATGCTTTCTGCTAAAGATTTGTAAAAAGCCGTAGATGACAGAGTTATTGCCTGGTCAAATTCCTCTGCAGATAATCTTCCATCAGCTAAAAGCTCATTGCGCTTTTCCTTCTTTTTGTCATCCACATCTCCATATTGGTTGCGTATATCAGCTTCATAGCCTACCTTTCGGGCCTCATTCCATTTAAGCAGCGAGTATGCTGAAGTGGTATTTTTATCTGTCAAAGGGATTTGCTTAATACCTGTGGAGAGTTTCTCATTCATAAACTCAAATGGCGCCGCCCGGAACTCAAGGTCTTCGTCTTCTATGAGGGGATACACGTTTTCCCAATAGTCCGTTAAAAGCCCAAGGACCAGCTTGATACCTATTGAAAGGCCGGCAAAACCTTCAGTCATTATCAGGGCTTCGGTAAGCCAGGCTGTAATCTGAAGGTCTTTGCTTTTATTGGTAAGGGCATCAACAGCTAAAGTAAGCGCCTTATCCCAGTCAGAGGTTTTCACCTCATGCTTCCATTCTCCTAAAGAAAAGGGATCATCTGCTCTTCTTGCTTCATTGATCTCATCATAGACAGGGCTGTAGCGAAGATTTTCTCCTGCCGGATTATCTCCTGGAACAGGGGCCAAAATCGCATCTAAGTTAATGGTTCTTTTCATTCGGCTGTTCCTTCCACTGGTGATTCAAATAGGAGATTTTGGATTTCCAGGAGGGCTTTTTCCTCTTCTCCAACCTGAAAAACATGTTGTCCTCTTCCACTATAAAATGGGCCCTGAAGGGGGACCCAGTCGGTCATTCTGCCCATTTTTACCCTCTCATCCTCATGAAGGCAGGATTGAGGATAAAGTACCGGCAGGTAACAGCCTATATTTAACCCTTCCCAGGTAGTCAAGTGCGCTGTAGTCCAAAGAAGATCAAAAAGAGATTTCGGTGGAGTAATGATAAGTTCCTTTAATGAATCAAAGGGGACCCATATATACCGCTCATGGACCATTACCTCGAGAAAGAGGGACAGAAAGGCATCCATATTGCTGAATCCGGTGAAGCCTTTCCCATCTATGGTCCCAGTGATGGAAGGACGGGATGATTCTATCTGTTTATAAAGCTCCAGGGCTTTTTCATACTCGTTGTTGGTGAGGTTATCCCAGGCCGCTAAATACATTTCAAGGTATGGGGGGGCTTTTGGCAAAAATGATGGAAGCTGATTTCTTTTCAAAACTTCAAGGCGCTCTTTTTCAGCTAAAATCAGGTTTTTATAAACCTGCACCCCGGTCTCTACAGATGCATCCTGAAGCGCAATTACATCCAGATGACGATCTGCTTTGTCCCATTCACCGCAAAAAGCCAGGACCTGAAACAGAAGGGTCCTTTTACTCATGTCAGAGGGAGATACTTTGATCTCATCAATGAGCTGCTTTCTAGCTTCAGAAAGTTTCCCTACTTTAATTAATTCCTTTGCGTTAATAGTCATAATTTTATCTTTTATAAAAGGGTTAGTAAATTAAAAAATATTTAAAAGTGGTTTAACTTTAAATTATTGTAGATTATACTTATCTCTTTGTCAATTAAGTAAAAAAATAGGCACAAAGGCACAAAGTTGTCTTGCGCTCGGCTTAATTCGTCTCTGTTCAAATAATAAATACAAATTCTCAAAAATTTCCATCTTAATTTGCAATTCAGTCTTAATTTTTTCCAATACTGCAAATTTCTCTATGTTTTATTATTTCTTTGTGCCTCTGTGCCTTTGCCCCTTTGCCCCTTTGTGCCTACCTTATTTACGGTGAGATTGCCAAAGGCGCGTAAAGTCGCCTGAACTCAGCGGCCTGTTTAAAATAACCAGAAAAAGCTTCTCTGCTGTTCCGCCCATGAAAATTATCTTGGGAATATCTTTACATCTATCCTTAAAGGAAAAATGCCAAAGAAGCATTTGTGAAAAGGTATCTTCCTCCATCTGTCGATCCAGACAAAGAAAAATTTCTTGTCTTTCAGACAGTTCAGTGACTTTAGAAAGTATATTCTTTTGATCCCGGCTGTAGGTTAGCCGTGTTTCTAAAAGTTGTTTTTTTTCCTTTAAAAAGTCTGTCCATTGAGGCACAGGGGGCTTTAGGTGAGCTATTTCCTCTTCCAGGGTTTGCAGATTTTTCCACATCCTGGTTGATATATACTCCATTTGGCTCCATGTTTTTTCACAAGCAAAAGTAAGTAAATCCCATCCCTTATGCCAATTTTTTAATGGACCTGTTCCTAATAACAGGAGGGGGTAAGGCCGACCAACTCCATCACTGCTGTCTCGTAGAAGGCCGCACACCAGATTATCTTTCTCTGTTCCCCTTGTCCAAAACCGCCAGGAATTGGAAAGAATTTTGTCCCCTTTTTTAGAGGCAACTATTTGGTACCCTCCCTTTATCCAATCAGAGAACACTTTCATCAAAGGAAACTCCTCTCCCAGGTAGATATAATCGTTTACCATTGGATGTTTTCCCTGTAAAGCCCACTGCCATTGCTTAAGCATAAATGAATTTATTCCTTAATTATTTTCTGCACTATTTTTAGACGGGATAACAGGATTGACAAGATAATTTTTTTAATCCTGTCTATCATTTACAAGAACTCTTTGCCTTTACACTTGATCCCACCTTTATTTTCTCCAAAAATAAGTTCAAGCCTACTCTTGTTTTAGACGGTAATGTTTTTTTGTGATTTCGACTTATGGCGCATTACCGCCGCCAATTCTATCAATTCCATATATTTCATATATTTCATATAAATTCCATATAACAGTTTCAGATTTGTGATAACTCTTTTTGATTAACTGGATTTAAATCATGTTGATCCTGTCATCCTGTCAAATATTATTTACATTAGTGAATCTAAAAATCTAATATTATTTTTTGCGGTACTCTTGTTGGAACATTTTTCGATAAGAGGAGGACCGGACGGTGACCGTTAAAGTGATATCGAGCCTTAATATATTTTATTCCATACCGATTAAGCATTATCTTTTGGGCTGGAAATTCATTAGCGTAAAAGGTTCGTGCTCCATCCTGAAAATCTTCTAAAAAATTACAAAAAGCAAAATCCCCAGTATAGGTTTTTTTACAGGAAAGCTCAGCTACATCAATTTGAAAGACAACTTTGGAACAGTTTCCCGGAGACCATGAGAAGGTTTTACTGATTGGATAATTAAGATTCACCAACTTTTGCACTTCATCGCCGCAATAAAGCTCCAGGTGGGTGGCATGAGGTCGTAGACGGGCGCTGGAATTTGCTTCTGTGGGGAGTCCTTTTATGGTTACCGAAAAATTGTCCTTCACTGCTTTTTCTGCTTTTGCGCCTTTATTAAGGAAAAAAATGAAGGTATCATTAAAAGGGAGCTGATGCCCTAAAATTTCTTTTGCATAGTACCCTTTTCTTTGACTTTTCCTCAGGAAGGGTTTTGCTGAGGCGTTGAGATACATTTTTACAAATCCCCCCGGGCCTATGATAAGTTGTTGTAAATCCTTCCATCCGGATATATTTTGGACTTCGGCCAGGACTTTTTCCTCCCATTCTTCTTGTAAATAGTCTCCGGATTCTGCAAGGATATATTCCCACAAAGTATATAAAGGATTAGCCAGGAGCTGCCAGGCCATCTCTCCAGCGGGATCGGTGTTTCCCAGATGCGCTTTAAGGTTCATTAGTGCGCGCTGGGCCTTATATATAGCTGATTGACCGGTAGCCTGTTCTTCTTGAAAAACTTGGCAGGCGGTTTGATATGATAAATTTTTTGAATTCAGAGATGGGGTCATCTCTGCCAAAGCGCTTTGATACTCATGATAAACCAGAGAGGCCTTTTGTTGGACCTCAAAGGAAAATCCCGCTGAAACTCTATCTGCTCTTCTTTCCAAATTGCTTATTAGGTTTTTCCCTTTATTGGCTACTTTGTTTACCAGCCCTTTGTTCTTTGCGGCGGCATCTTTTATTTCCGCCAAGCTTTTCAATTTGCTGAATTGATAAATTCTATTAAGCCAGGCAGGGGCTTTTTCATTTTCAGAAAAAGGTCCCAATTCTTCAGTCATTTTTTTGATCAGATTTTGATAGGGCCCTTCGGTTTGGGATATTTTTAAAGCAATCCGCTTTTTTTCTTCCTTGGTTTGTAGTTTTTTGATACCTTGAGGGAAGTTATCACCAAAGGCATACCACGACTGAAGATAAGCTTTTTGATAATAGTTGAAAAAATTTTCTTTTTGTATTGAAATCACCATAGGATCAGGAAGGGATGATTCGATATCCTTAAGGAAAGATTCAATATGATCTTTTCCCTTTGAGGTATAGGATGCGGCAATAAGGGGCCCTTCCTCTAATTCATTTCCTCCCCAAAAATCTTGAAGGGTAATGGGGGGAAGGAAGTTATTTGCCCAGGTGATTAACCAATTAAGATCTTCTCTTTTTGCCGTCAGGATTTGCACTAGTTTGTCCTGTAAATCCCGGGATTCCACTTTTAATGGGCCAGGTTCCCTACTCCAGATTAAGTAATATAGATAGAGGGTATTAATAGTGTCCTTCATATCAGGACTAATATTTTCATCAGAGACAAAATTGTAGGATGGTTGGGGCCTTCCTTTTAAAGTATCAAAATCCTGACTGTCAAGCCGGTTATAAATAAGGTGGATGCGCCGCACCAGGTGTTCTATATGATGCATGGCGAAGGTGTCATCAGGGAGAAAGTTAACCTGTTGGGAAAGGTTTTTTTCAATTTTTTGATCTAAACGGGCTAATAAACGTGATTGAACTTTTTCACAGTACTTTTTTTTCAGACTGATTTCAACTTTTTTGCTCTCGTTGAGGCCAAAGGAGGGGACCCACCAATTTTTATTCGACTTTTCCACTTTTAAAACACTTTGACGAAAAAGTTCCAGGGGGCCTATTTTACTACCAAAACTATCTATGATTTCTTCTCTTCTTGCTCGGGGTTTGGAAAATTTATCCGAGACCCCTCGCAGGGTTTTCATATTCATGACAAAAGAAAAGCTTAAAAGACCACAAAGGGCCACAAAAAGTGCAATCCAGGAGGTTATGCCAAGGCTCCTGGTTAATTGCCGCCATTCCAGTGATCGCTGGGTTGGAGCAAATAACTGTTTTTCTTTAGGAAGAATTTTGGCAAAGAAATCGTGGAGAAAAAGTCCCTTATTGGTCCCGGGTAATACTTCTTTTTCACTGATAAGGCCAAGGCCCTCCAGAAAATGAGAAAAAGGAGTACCCTCTTGACGTCCGCTACTAAAGAAAAGACCACGAAGAAGAGGAGTTTCCTGATAAGGGTTTTGCTGAAATATTTTGGTTAAAAAAGTATTAAGATTTTCCTTTATCCCTTCAACTTCTCCAGGAAATACTAAAAAGCGGGAATCAACAGCTTGTTCAGGATTATGTAAAAGAAGCAATTGTAAGTCTTTAAGTCGCTCGCTGACAGTTTCAAAGGCTTTATCAAAAAAATGAGTTATATCTTTGTTTAAATCCTGGTTTAAAAAACCCATAGGTTGATTGAGAGTTTCCTCAGGGAGTTGATCGCAAAATTGGGTCATTCCCAGGATCAAATCGCATTTGGTAATTAAAATATATACCGGGACCTTTATCCCAAGCACCCTCATCAGCTCGTCAAGACGACGGCGTATGGAGGTGGCCTCTTCCTCTATGGTATCAGCAGTGCCTTTGAGTAATTTATCAGAAGCTATGGTGATAATCAGACCATTAAGGGGTTCTTTCTTTTTATATTTGACTAAGAGATTAAGGAATCTTTGCCATTCCTCCTTGTCCCTTTCCTCATCGATTTGAATAGTGTACCTTCCGGCCGTGTCTAATATGATGGCCTCCTCAAAAAACCACCAATCACAATTTCTGGTTCCTGAAATCCCTGATGTGCGTTGTACATCCGCAAAAGGCGAAGAAAGACGGGCGCTTTGAAGGGCTGTGGTTTTCCCTGATCCGCTTTCCCCTATCACCAAATACCAGGGGAGCACATAGAGGGGATTGCCGTGTTTTTTTAGATGGGATTGCTTTAGCGTAGTAATGGCTTCTTTCCATTTAGCCTGAAGCTCTTGTGAGAGAGATTTTTCCTGGTCGGCTAATTTATTTCGAGAAGAATTGTCTTGTTCTATAATTTGTTGAACAAATCGCTGTTCTTTATTTCTTAACCAGATTTTTCGAAAAAATAAAAAGCCGATGCCAAGCCCCACAAAGCCTATAAGAAGAAATATGCCCATCCACCAGGGCCACCCGAGAATAAGGACCATCCCGCAGATAAAAAGAAGCCCTAAGGCAACTCCTGTAATAATCAAGAATACTTTTAAAATTTTTAAAAGTGTTTGTTTCATTCAGCCTCCTAAGCTATCAATCAGGATCACTTGCTGGTCTTAATCAAGTGCGTGCATTTTGTTCAACTTTTATTATTCTCTCGCCAAGACGCAAAGATCGCCAAGACTTCTTACTTGATCTCAGTTCTTTATAAATTGCTATACAAGAATCAATAACTATTTTTGGCATCCTTCTTTTCTTAGGTTACACTTTTTTATTTCACCATGAAGGACATGAAGAGCATGAAGATTTTTTTATTCCTTCTTTTCCTTCATGCCCTTCATGGTAGATAAAAAAATAAAAGTCATAAGTATAAACTACTTTTCGTGGTGTATGAAAGATGCTCTATTTTTCCTATTTGGTTTTCATTCATATTCTTGGCGCTCTTTGCGTCTTTGCGAGATTAATTTTTATTGTTCTCTCGCCAAGACGCAAAGAGCGCAGAGACTTCTTTTTTTTTGAATCCCGAACCTCATAACTCTGAACCCAGAACCCTGAACCCTTGCCTCTATGGCACTAAAGTCAGCAGGTTTTTCGCAAAACCGGATAAAACAAAATGATAAATAATAAATAAAAGAAAAAATAAAAAAACCGGACTACCAAGACAAAGCATGGTAAAGGGTGTAAAGGAAAACTTTTTATCCTTGGATGAAACATCATCTGATTCAAAGGAGAAAGCCTCTGGGAAAAGCTCTCGTTTCCCTAGAGAGGGCAGCCCTATTGAGCTTCCTGTAAGCAACTTCAAATTTGATGTTTTCAGTTGATCAAGAAGATACTGGTCTCCCTCCTGGCAATAACGCCCGGAAAAGCCTAAGGATAAGCAAAGATAGTAGACTTCTCTCACCTCTCTTTGATGAAGCCCTAAAGCATTCAGTTTCTCAAAAAATTCTTCTCCTGCATCGGCAGTTTGATAAAAGAGTCGTTGAAGTTGTTCTTTTTGCCATTTACCCTTATCTTGCCAGGCTGAGTTAAGAATCACTTCATCAATCCAGGCACATACGGCAAAACGTGCCTGATCAAAATCCTGTGATGATAGAGAGGTGTTTTTAACCTTTTCTTCGCTTTTTGAAAATAAGCGATTTATGTCAGCTTTAACCTGATCAAAAGTGGGTTGTTTTTTTTCTGCTGTTTTTTGAAAATAGACGGCATAGGCGATAAGTTCCCTGAAACAATCAGTGAGGTGCATCTTTAAGACCTCCCTACAATCATTAATTCAGCCGCCAGGTCCTCTGGGGCATCATCCCAATAAAGGGCAAGGTTGCGATTTTTGACAACGTAATCCCATAGCTCATCGTGGTGATCAATTTTAAAGTAAAGACAATTTGCCCTTTTGGGCAGCTCTTGAGGCGGTGTGGAGAGATGCTCGATCTTTATTCCGGGAAGGGACCGGGCAATAAGGATCGGTAAGTATTCTCTTGCATTCATTTTAGCGATACTTTGCAGGGATTGAACAGCCTCCTGTGGATCAGTTTCGGTTTTAATAACCAGATAAAATCGTTTGGCCCCTTCAAAAAGGGCAGGGGGTAAATCAGCAGTAAAATAGGTGCCGTCAAAGGGCATTTGAATAATATACTCCGGACCGGCAGTGATTTCATCTAAGAGACGAGTGATCAGATTTTGAGCCGAGGAAAAACAAGCCCAAAGAGATTGATGATTATAATTTGGGAGAGGACCTGATCCGTCTTCAGTTTCTCCCAGTACTTTAATTCTTTCTGAAAAGGAGGATAATTCCCCGATTAATTGGCGAAGAATTCCATAAACCGCCCATGGATGTATAGTTTGGGCCTCTAATACATGAAATAAAAGCGGGGTATACCTGTTGATCGACCTGAGGGCAAGAAGATAGACCATATCTCTTGCTCCGAACTCGGCTGTGTGAATTCCTTTCTGCCTTTTATATTCTTCAAGTTGACGACCACGGGAAGCAATCTGGTCTCTTATTTCCTTGATGATTTTTAAAAGACCCTCAGAGCCTGAAAGTGTCAAGGAAGGTGGGATAAAACTCTCTGAAAAAAGTATTTCATCTGCGCTTTTTTCTAATTGGGCAATAGGGAGGAGAAGATAGTCTCCCAGTTGGTCTTTTTCCTGCTCCCAAAATATTTTTAGTACATAGTAGAGCCTCTTCACCTCTGCAGGGGGCCCGCCTTCATGTAAATCTTTGATCTCTTCGGGGTCGGTGGAAGTTACAAACCGGGTGGTTACTTCGGAAATTTTTTCTAAATTTGATAGGACCGTTACATTTTCAGCATCCTGCTGTATTTTTTTAAGACCAAGATAAATGTTAAAAGGTTTTCCCCCTTCGACCCAGGCATCCTCAAAAGAACGCGCACAAATAACGGCATTCTGCGGCAGGGAAACAAAGGTCCCGTCAGGGAAAAGAAAGTTCCCTTGAAGGAGATTAAAAGAGAGCGTTCCTATGGCAGCCTTTTGAACTTCAAATCCTGCAGTGCCCCAAAAATGAGGCTGGAGATAATCATGATAGGGGTTAAAAAGGGCCTGTAAGGAAAGCTCTTGCAGCTGAAAATGCTGCGGTTGTAAAAAAAGACCCTGGTGCCAAAAAATAGGTTTTTGAATATCCACTATAAGCCCCCATTAGCCTGAATTGACAAAGGTCCTAAAGAAAGTTCAATATTCATTGGCCCTGGTTTTAGGAATTTTTCCGGTCTTTGGTTCGGTAAATATTTTATTTCTTCAATGATTGGTATGGGTAAAAGCCGAATGATATTCTCTTTTCTCAGCTGATAATACCCTGCCACCAAGCCTATGTACTTGGCCCCTTCTGCTCGGTCTAAAGAGGTATTTAATTCTTGGCCCGGCTGGATGACTAATTTTTTGTAACTGGCCACACTGGCGTCAAATCGATTACATTCCAAAAGCTTACTTAATCCTGTTTGGTCCTCGGTAAAGCCTTGAAAAATATTGGGACTGGTAAGCTGATACACACAGATGACTAAGGTATAAGCCTTTCCTTGATAAAGATTTAGCTGAGGATCAGCTTTTAATTTTAGGTGAACGGCATCTTTTTCATACTTCCATTCAGCGGGTTTGGCAGGTCCAGGTTCATACCTCCAGGGATCTGTTCTCTTTTGACAGCCGTATGAGCAGGCTAAAAAAACTACTATCTGTAGAAAAATTAATACCTTATACCTTTTCCCCATATTATCTCCTTTTTTCCCTATATATTTTTTGACAGGTTTTCTCAAATTCTCTTAAAAAATCCTCTTTAGATCGTTCTGAATTTAGCCAGTGTAAACAGGTTTGGTATTTTTGTTTATACAATTCAAAAAGCTCGGCCTTTCGCAAGGGGCCTATTTTAAACCTTCCCGGGGATTCCGCTTCCAGCCGCTCAGGGGCTATCTCCTGTAATATTTGCCCTATTTTTGTTTGAACTGATTGAGTAAAACTTTGATGAGAAATTAAAAAGGCCTCTTTGATTTGATCCAGATAATTTTGTAAAGAAGTGAATTGCGTATCATCATGGATCTCCTCGAAGGAGGCGCCTATGATGTGTCTAATTGTCTCAAGTTCGGTTTTTCTCCCAAAGAGAGTTGAATTAATAAGCTCAATAATTTGGTTAAGGGTATTAAAGATAATGTTTAAAGAGGGTGCTAATTTTTCCATTACTTCAGTTGAAGAAAGGTTTTTTAGGGGGATTTCTTCCCCTAGTAAAAGGCAAATGAATCGCGAAAATTCATTTTCTTCCTTTAATTCTTCATTTTTCAATTCAACATCTTCTGAGAGCCCTTTGGTCTGAAAGCTTTCAGCCAGTTTTTCTAAAAGAAGCAGTCCTTCGGAACAAGAGAGGTTTTTCAATTGTTCTTCAAGATACTTTTCAATTATTCCTTCAACTCCCGGTGTGTGAGATTGATGGATATTTTTTAGGTCCTTTCTTAGTTCTTCTAAAGAAAGTTGAGGGGTCATTTATCCCTTTTATCCTGGTTTTTGTTCGGGTTTTGGTTTGGTTTAAGAATAATTGTTTCAGTCAAAAAATCATCCTGAGAAGAATTATTAAGAGGCCCTTCTCCTTTTTTCTCCTCAGGCTTTTGGATCATTGTTTCAGTGAGGAAATCCTCTTTTTCTTTTTCTTCTGTTTCTTTTTCTCTTTCTTCTTTAATAGGTCTAGGTGGTGATTGAATTTGATCTTCCTTTGTGGAATTGAATAATTCTTTATTGATTTCTTGAGGGGAAAGAATAATTGTTTCCATAATCGGCTCTTCCGGAGTTTCTGAAAATTCTTGAGAGCGCCATTTGTGGAGGATTTTTAATAAAATAGCGCCAATAGCTCCTTGATCATCCGGTTGGTTGCTAACGTCGCTAAGGTCTTGGACACTTTCACCTATTGATTGCCTTTGTTCGGTTTTTCCCTGAAAGAGGGTCTCTTTAATTTCATTTCTCAAATCCTTTACAATAGACCAAAATTTTTCCTCTCTCCACTCAAGGGGCTGAAAACTCCCTTGAAGAAATGAAAGGCCCGACTGTAAGGATTGTTCCCAAAAAGGGAGCCATTTTTCTGAAATAATTTTATTTGTTGGCTGCCAAAAAATATTTTCAGGATTAAAGACCCGGCTCGATAACCTTTCGGATACTCCTTCAGATAAAGGACCCTTTAATTTTCCTTTATCTATTATATCTTCCAGCCCTTTGTAAATATCATTGATACCTTGTTTGCTATTCGTTAAAAGAGTGTAAAACCAAATAACTCCAAAGGAATACAAGTATGAAGATAAAGGCTTAAACATTGTGGAAGAAGGGCCTTGAAGAGATAATGCCTCTGGGGAAAAATTCCAGAAACAGGGGAGAAGACCAGACTGGGAAGGTAAGGTTACCCAAAGATCATTGAGAGATAATTCCAGGTGACTTTCTCTTTTTTGACTGGAAAAGGTTTTTTGAAAAAGCTCTCCTAAAAAGGAAAGCTTTAAATAGAGGACCTCAAGAAAATATTTTTCATGCCGGCCGGCATAAAAGGTTGGTGACTTTTGAGGGGTAGACTTTTTAAAGGTTTCCAAACAATGTAATCGTCCCCTCTCTTGCTCGGTAATGAGATGATTTTCAACCTCTTGGTAAGGGGCCCCTGAAAGAAGAGCCAGAAAATCTAAAGCATGAAGAGTTTTCGCTTCAAATATTAACAGATAAAAGGGAAAAAAAGAAAAAGGGGCTACCCTGGTAAGAATTTTATTACCCGGTCCATAACATTCACCAATCTGTGAACATTGTTTACAGGGAAAATTTGAACTATTGTTTTTTAGCAAATACTCAAAACCTTTTAATAAATCCCGGCAATCCCGGAGTTGGGGAGGGTCATTGTTTTCTCGTGTATAGGTATAAAAATCATCAGCTTCTTCTGACGGAC
>JAUWIR010000376.1 GCA_030605265.1 Pseudomonadota bacterium
GATAATGACCCTCCTGAAGGCCCATCAGATTTTCGATACACGATTGTTGGCAGCACAGTGATATTTGATTGGACACTATCTTTGGATGATCCTTTTTGGGCGAATGATCAAGGAGATAATGATGTTGCCGGGTATTCTCTTTTTGCCCTTGATGGAGGAAACGAAGAGTTAATTGATAATTCCACCCAAGCAGGGCAAACAAGTATCACTCTGCCTAATCAGGGGAATAGTATCTTTGGCATTAAAGCAATTGATCTTTGCGGAAATAGTAGTTCTCTGGTGACCCGGGTTGTCCAATCGGTTAATTGTCAGAATAAAGTAACCATTACTATTGACAATGATTTTACTGAGCCTCAAGAAGAAACAGTGACCATTAGAGGGACGGCAAGTTCTTCCGATTATATATCCTGTGTTGAAGTAAAAATTGATACTGATGATTGGATAACATTAGAGGGCACCTATAATTGGGTATTTTACTGGGATACTACTTTAGTGACGGATGGGACGCATATTATTACTTTTCAAGCCTCGGATGAAGTCGGTTGCTATCATATGGTGTCCCTTGAGGTTGATGTCCAAAACAGTAAAAATGAGGGAGAAGATATCACCCCTCCGATTTTTGGGGAGATCATTCAAGATCCGGCGCAAGACCCGGTTGAGGCTGATCAAAGCGTAGAAATCTGTGTTGAGGTTACTGATCCCTCGGGGATTAGTTCAGTGAATCTTACCTCGAACCTTGGAGATGATCTGGTCATGACTGATCCTGATTTTAACGATATCTATTGTGGAGAACTACCTGCACATAATGGAGAAACTGTAATTTATTCGACTACAGCAAGGGATAATTCGCCAAATTACAATCAAGCGACCATAAATGCCGGTTACTCCCAATCATCTCCAGCTATTGATACTGACCCTCCCTCAATAAGCAGTGTAAATTTTTCCATTCTCTGGATAGAGCAAAGCCAGGCCACGATAGCGATTACTGCTCTTATTACCGATGCCTCGATCATTGATGAGGTCTCGTTTACTTACTCCGGCTCCGGCGGCGAAGGGGGAGGAGAGATGAGTCCAATGGATCAAAGTACCTATTTTGGGACCTATCAACGGCAGAAGAATAAAAGTTGTACGCTTACTATCACTGCTATAGATGAGTTTGGTAATACCGCCACCTATGTAATAAGTGATGAAGGGGCGCAATAATTTTTTTTGATAATGAAGAGGATATTGACTACATGAGTAGGATTTTAAATTTCAAAAGGCAAAATGTAAAAGTTAAAAGTTTACAAAAATAGAATATTTCTTGATTTTAAAATTTGCATTATTGCTCAAAAGCCGGTTTTTGAGCAATTACAGAGGATATTGACCATGAATTGCCGATATAAAGTGTTAAAAAATAACCATGGAATGGCCATATTTTCAGTAATGTCCATGATGACCATATTTTTCCTTTTAGGGACCGCCTCTTTATTAAGCACGGTAACAGAGACAAAGATAAGTTATAATTATAAAAAGAGCATTCATGCTTTTTACGATGCTGAAGCAGGAATTGCTGTGGCTATCGCCCGCGTAAAAAATGGCTGGATCCCGGAGTATGGGGACCCCAACTGGCAGGAATATGACCGTGATGGTTTATTTAATTATCGATATTGTTCCACATTTGATCCGAATACCAACATTTATGAAATTATCTCAGAAGGGTACGATCCTTCAGGGAAATCTTGTCGTAGAATTATTGTTGAATTGAAACGGATTTTTCAGGCTTCTGATATTACCTCCCCGGTTTATTGTGGATCCAGCAAGAATAAAGGACAGCCAAATAGAATAAATGGGAATAGCAATTGCCAGGGATGGATGGATGATGGCGATCCAAATAATAATCATAGTGTTCCGTGTATAGTAACACGTAAACACCGTGAATCACATTGTAAGCCTTGTGATCTGGATTATGATCAATTAATAACCTCAGATCCCAATAAAGTTAAGTATAATGTTAAAGAATTAAATCTTGTTGATATGGCCAATTATTATAAAGATCTTCCCCCTGATATTACCAGTATCCCATCGGGCGGAACGGTGAATATCGGGGACCCTGCAGATAGTAAAGTAGTTTATATCAATGGAAATCAAGTAGTTGCGGGGAAATTGAAGGGGTATGGGATTTTGGTGGTTACAGGAGATCTTCGAATCTCCGGGAAAATGGAATGGTATGGATTGATTATTGTTTTAGGGAATAACTTGATTGTAACAGGTGGCGGTGCTCAAGGACTTCATGTGACAGGGGCTGTTGCTACTCCAAACCATTTTGAGATTCGAGGCAATGCCGATATTCAATGGTGTGGAGATGTAATTAAGAAAGTCGTGGAGATGGCTGGAGATCCCCTGACCATTGTGAGTTGGAAGGAAGAGTGATTGCAAAGTGCAAAATACAAAATTTTTTTTAGACAGGATAACAGGATTGACAAGATAAGTATTAATCCTCTTTTTGATTAACAGGATTTAAGTCATGTTTATCCTGTTATCACGTCAAATATTTTTTTATATTAGTAAATCTAATTGCACAGAGCGAAGAATTTGAGGGATCTCGTCTTCTAGATTTCTTTTCAGAGGATTTCTTTGATAATATAGGTTTTTTTGTCTTGGGATTCGTGGTAGATGCGAATTAAAATTTCAGCTAAAAGGCCGATCATGATGAATTGGACCCCCAGGATGACAAGCAGAATGGCCAGTAAGATAAGAGGATTTTTATGCACCCAAACACCTTGATAATATTTTTCAACCAAGGTAATTATAGCTGAGAGAAAACCTGCTCCGCACAAACCCATGCCAAAGGTCCCGAAAAAATATATAGGGCTGGTGGAATAATCACAGAGAAATTTTACAGTAATTAAATCAAGAATCACCTTAAAAGAGCGCATGATGTTGTATTTCGAAATCCCGGCAGTCCGTGGGCGGTGATTCACCTGAACTTCAGTCACCTTTGCTCCCGCCCAGGAGGCATAAGCCGGGATAAATCGATGCATTTCCCCGTAGAGTTTTATGCTTTTAATAATCTCTTTTTTATACACTTTCAATGTGCAGCCATAATCATGGATAAAAACACCGGTAACGAAGGCGATAATCCGATTAGCAATAAAGGAGGGCAGCCTTCGTGATAAAAAGGTATCATGCCTTTTTTTTCTCCAACCGCATACTACGTCATAGCCTTGATTGATAATCTTCAGCATCATAGGAATATCTGCAGGATCATTTTGCCCGTCCCCGTCAAGAGACACAATCAACTCTCCTTCAGCCAGATCAAAACCCGCACTGAGGGCTGCAGTTTGGCCAAAATTACTTCGAAAAAGAATACTTTTTACTTTTTCATCCTGCAAGCAAATTTGTTTAAGAAAATGAGCAGTTTTATCAGTGCTCCCATCGTCAACAAAGATAATTTCATAGGGGAAGGGGTGTTCTTTCAGAGCTTCAGTCATTTCCTTATGAAGAGTAACTACATTTTGCTCTTCATTAAAGACGGGAATAACCAAGGATAGGTGTACTTTTACTTTTTCCTTCATGAGAGAATTAATTTTTTATTTTACGTAAGGGCTTTTAATTTTTTTCTGATATAAGGCCCTGCATCAGGTTTTATTTCAAGAGCCTTAAGATAATACGCTCTTGATTGGTCTTTTTCCCCCATTTGTTGGTAAACATCCCCCAGAAAAATATACCCGACCGGGTCTTTCGGGGATAATGATATGGTGATTTTACCATGTTCAAGAGCTTTTTCCAATTTTCCAATCTTTTGGTAACTTCTGGCTAATAAGCGTTGATAACGATAATTTCGCGGTTCAATTTCAATTATTTTTTTACCCTGTTCTACAGCTTTTTGGTAATCTTTTTGAGCTAAATAAATATTTTGTAACACGATTCGAGGTAAGAGAAAATGAGGAGTTTCTTTTATAGCTCGTTGGCATTCCTTTATGCAGCGTGGGATATTTTTCCCTTCCACTCCTCCACGCTCGAAGGTTAAAACCGGATGCATCACCAGGTATCCGTCACGGTTGATTAACTTTTTATTTTCGGGAATATTTCTGATATAGACAACATTTCGATCATCAAAATAGACTAAAACCCATTCTCCGGTTTTTTCAAGGTATTCAAAGTGTTTTTTCAGATGTTGACCATGTCGATAATTCATCAGAATATAATCAACATGATATTTTTGAAAAAGCGCTTTGAAATGCTTCACACTATTCATGGCATATTGATGTTCAAGGTATAATTTTTCTCCATAGGGAAGGTCCCGTGAATCCATAACCACTCTGGTATCAGGATAGAGGTGGTGAATAATGTATGTGCCGTAAGTATAAGGGTTAAAGGAGTTTCCTTTTATATTATTTTTCTTAACGTATTGAACTGCCTCTATGGGCATATTAGAGGCAACTCCCAGGCCGAAGGGTTTTCTACTTCCACTTCGATAGATATATCCGTATTTAAAGGACATCCTGGTGAGACCGATAGTAATGAGCAAAACAGCTAATTTCATAAGGAGATCTATCCCGCCGGTCCCTTTTTTGTTCAGCAATCGATCAAAAAATAGGTCGAGATTTAAACTTAGAATTGGAGCGGTTGCTAAAGCAAAAATAGCGATATTCCTGTGCATTTTAAGAGACATGGCTAAAAAAAGGCCGCTTAGAGCTAAATTGGTAAGATCTAGGTGTTTATAATCTAACATAAAGGAGAGACCCAAAAGAGCCATCCAAATGAGAAAATAATTAAAGGCATAGGATTTTTTAAAGGTATCGCTTTTAAAGGGGGGCTGCCATTCATAAATTTGGCTCATAAAGGTTTTTTGGGAGATCAATTCAAAGGGATAGGTATAAATACTTATCCCGTGGGGGTTTAATGAAAGGACAAGCCCTGAGAAAAACCAAATAATTACCAGTTTTTTTAATCTTTGAAACGACAAAATATCATTTTGTATGAAGGAAAAATACCTGTTTAAAAAGGTTCGAAATATTTCAAAAAAGGTAAATAAGGTTATGATCCCCATACCAACAACAAAACCACCATGAATATTTACCCATAAGA
>JAUWIR010000006.1 GCA_030605265.1 Pseudomonadota bacterium
GACGCTATGGAAGTTATAGTGTATTACACATAGTTCCTTCATACAGCCCGAAAGCTCGAACCAGAGAATATTTTAGATCATTGGGCAGACACTGTGGGTTTACCGGACTTATAAACTCTTCTACTGCTTTTCAGGGGGCTTTTGAGGAACGATTGAACAATCAATCACGATTTATTCTCATTGTGAGTGGTTTTGAAAATGGGTCTGATTTGCATCGTGGGGAGCTGGCAGGATGTCTTCGCAATTTAAATGAAATATATATATCAATACTAAGTATTATCCTTTTTGGTGGAGAAAAATTAGAAGATATGAAGTACGCACCATTTCCCTTGTCGCTCCTTAGTCATGCTCAGATAAAAAGATGGCCCGAACTAACCAGAGAGGACGTATATGTTATTCATCAACAAATGAATATCAACCAGCCGCTGAATGATAATATGGCGGATGAGGTCTTAAAAGTGAGCGGCGGCCATCCGAGGTTGCTTCATGACTGTTTTCAACTCTGGAAAGAGAATAATACCTTTGAAAGTAGTAAATGGTGTTCAGAAATAATGAAAAATCTTTTCGTATGGCACATGTTTACACCTTTTGTAAATAATTCAGCTAAAGCAAGACATATTAATGAGTTATTGAACAAAATTGAAGTGGCCCCTTTTCATGAATATCTTACCAACAAAACTTTACGTCGCTTATACTGGAATAATTTATTAAAAAAAAAGATCTGTATTAACTCTGAAGATTACTTGGTTTGGCGATGTGATGCGATAAGACAGGCAGGTATAAGTATTTTAGGAAATCAAGTATGCGATTAATGCGTTTGATTACAGCTATATTTCTCTTCAGCTTGTCATGTGTCCTCGTGGCTGCGAGGAGAATTCCTCCTCAATTACCGCACAATTCACATACTCAAAAATTATTGAATAATATTAGCCGTCGGAGCAAATTCTATGATGTTGATTTTAGCCCGGATGGTAGAACAATTGCCTCCGCATCCGGTGATCGGATAATAAGAATGTGGGATGTTGTATCAGGCCGAGAACTAAAAAGGATAGACGGCCATGCCGGTTCAGTGTGTTTTAGTACTGATGGAAAAAAACTTGCCGCCGGATTTTTCGATAGCTCTGTTAAGATATGGGATGTTGATTCCTGCACCCTGAAGGAAACAATGGATGGACACGCTGGTGTGATTAGTTGTGTGACTTTTAGTCCTGACAGTGAAATCTTGGCTTCCTCTTCCTGGGACAAAAAGGTGATACTATGGAATACAGCTACCGGTGAGTTAATAAAAATTTTAAAAGGTCATACGGATAAAGTCACATCCCTGAGTTTTAGTCTGGATGGCCGGCTAATTGCCTCTGCTTCTGATGATTTTACCATACGGCTGTGGGATGTGATGACCGGCAAGGAAATAAATCGACTGGAGGGCCATTCCAATAGGATAAGTTCTGTAAGTTTCAGCCCGGCAGGCGATCTTCTGGCCTCAGCCTCCAATGATGGAACAGTGTGCCTATGGGATTTCCGCCAAGGCAAAGAGGTGAAACGTCTGGAAGTTAATTCGGATACAGTAGCCTCTGTCTGCTTTAGTCCTGATGGAGGCATTGTTGCTTCCGCCTATTGGGACATTAATAAAAACCAGGGAATTGTGCGTTTTTGGGAAAGTATTACCTACCAAATAGTGAGGCCTTTCATAGGTGACCCTTTCCAAGGTCATTCTGAAAAAATCAATTCTATCTGTTTTAGTCCTGACGGGAAAATTCTTGCTTCTGCCTCTGATGATCGTACAATACTCTTATGGGACACAATTACCGGATGGGAAATCGGGCCATTAACGGGGCATATGGATCAGGTGAATTCAGTTTGTTTTAATAATGAAGGCACCACACTTGCTTCAGGTTCCTGGGATAATACTATCTATTTATGGGATACTGAAACCGGCACGGAAAAGAAACGATTAAAGGGCCATTCCCAAGAGATTAGTTGTATAGCTTTCAGCCCTGATGGACATTTTTTAGCATCCGCCTCTCATGATAAAAGCGTAAGACTTTGGAATGTTATTGAGGAGAAGGGGCAAGAGATCGGTGAAGCTAAAAAGCGTCCGGATTGGGTCAGCTTTGTTGATTTTCACCCTAGCGGCAATACTCTGGCTACTGCTTCAGGGAGCAATATTAGGTTATGGAGGGTAGATAATGGAGAACAGATTTCCATACTTCAAGGGCATACTCAATTGATTAATTGTGTAGATTTCAGTCCGGAAGGAGACTTCCTGGCCTCTTGTTCCGAGGATGAAACTATTAGACTTTGGGATATCGAATCGGGAGAAACAACAAGACAATTTGTTGAGCATGGCAGATTTATAAGATTTAGCCCTGATGGAAGAATCCTTGCGTCCGCCTCGCATGATAATAAAATAAGACTGTGGGATGTAAGCACAGGCATGGAAATAAAAACATTGGAAGGTCATACGGACAGGATTAATTCCCTAAGTTTCAGTAATGACGGTCAGACAATTGCCTCAGCCTCTTGGGACCAGACCATAAGGTTTTGGAATGTGATTACTGGAGAACAAATTGCCCAATTAATCGGCCATTTGGATAAGGTTTCTTCTATTGAATTCAATCCCAAAAAAAATATAGTTGCTTCAGGCTCTGCAGATCGTACCATTCGCTTTTGGGATTTAGATACCAAAAAAGAAATTTGGAGATTAATTAGTGGTCAAAAAGGCAATTGGATATCTTGTAAAATTGGTGATGAATGTTTTCGACGTGATGACGGCACACTTTTGGTTGACGTAATAGATAATAATGTAGTTCCGATTTCTCCTCCTCCCGGGCAAGCGAAAGGACCAATTAAATTAGAGGTCGTGTCAGCTCCTCAATCATTGAATACTGTTGATGGTGAAGTAAACAAATTTACTATACAAATTAAAAATATTGGTAGCATCAAAGTTTTTTGGCTGCGAGTGGGGCATGATATCACTCGTGATAAGGCCAATAAAAACCCCCTTGTATTTTATCCGCCACCAATCAAATATTGCCTGGAACCTGGAGGAACAGCAGATTTCTCTTGTCAAGTTTCAGCTCATGCTGAATATAAGAATCCCCAAGAAATAAAAACGTCTCTGGATCTTAAAATTACCAGCCGGGTGGGTGAGCATATATCCCACACTATTAAAGTGAAAACCAGTGCCCCTGGACTCAATTTTCTTCAAGCTAAACTTCGAAATCAGAGTGTACTGGAAAACCCATTAAAATTATTTTTTATTCCAAGTACTGTAAAACCAACTCTTCTCGTATCTTTAAAAAATACAGGTGAGCAAGCCCTGAAAGAAGTCCTATTCGAGGCACGAGTATCCGGAAAAACTTATCCTTTAGGTACCATTGAGCAAGATATATCAGCGGAAGAGATTATCTCTTTATCTTTTATTTTACCCCGGGAAATGCAGATAGATAAAGATACAAGAATATCTCTTACTGCCTATACTCAAAATAATCCCATACATGTATGGGAATTCCTTGATCAACCTATTCTTTCTCTAAAACTTTCTTTTTATCTTTACTTGGCTCTATTACTTATCATTAGTATATTAGTAATTTTATTTCTTTTCTATAGGCCTCCTCTGATATTTAAGTTAACAGCTTCTCCCGAGATTTTATTGAGGGAGGTGCCTATAGAAAAACTTGGTTTTTTGAAGTGGCTTTTGAAGTTTACCCGGCGTCTTGAAATGGTCCTTGAAACCAATAAGATAAAAGTTATCTGGTTGGATTATGCCATTAAATTTCGCAAAAACAAGGATACTAAAACTCAAGCTGATTTACTAACAAATCGGATTAGAGAAGGTGCAGGGGAGTTAGATATGAATGATCCTGATCTTTCTTTGTATAAATTTCACTTAGAAGACAACTTTATGCTTAAAATAAAAACGTGCTCTCTACTCTTCATCACCTCTGAGATATCTATTGAAAAACTTTCATCAAAGTTGGGGAGCATAAATTTCACCGACACAGCGATTATAATTATTAACTTAGCCAAGAAACAATTAAATATACCTGCTGATCTCCCCATGAAGTCAAAATCCGGGGCAAGATTTGTCATACCCGACAGCACTGATTTAACAAGGCTGTTGCTATCCCCAAGGACTCAGTATGTTTTTTCCCGCCTGGTAGCCTCCCATTTTGATAACCTCATCGCCATCTCTCCCTACCAGATTGGCGGGGGGGTGGCCAAAGAGTCCATTTTTTTTGGACGTAATCAGGAAATTGCAGATATCATGGAGAGATCTTATAATAATTATCTACTTATCGGCACAAGACAAATTGGTAAAACCAGTTTATTAAGGGCGATTGAACGTCGTTATCAGACCTGTCCTCAAGTAGATTTTTATTATATATCCTTAGTTAATGGGGATATTCTCGAGCCCCTGGCAAAGGCTTTAGGGCTCCCCCTTGATATCAGCCTTTCTAATTTACTCACCCATCTTGAAAATACAGACGGGGGGAGGCCCCCCTTCTTTCTAATAGATGAAGCAGATCTATTTATAGAAGCTGAAGCTAAAAAAGATTATCCTCTGCTTCGTCATTTTAGAAGGTTAAAAGAACAAAAAATCTGTTATTTTATTTTGGCTGGATTTTGGAAACTTTATTTTTATAGTACCTATGACTATCAATCCCCCATATTTAATTTTGGAGAAACTCTCTTCATTAGTACTCTGGAATATGATGCCTGTTATCAGTTGGCTACTAAGCCTATGAAATATCTAAACCTGGAGTATGAATCCGAAGATCTGGTTAAGCTTATTCTCCAAAAGACAGGGAATCGGGCGAATCTGATAAGTTTAGCATGCAACCAAATATTAAAGAACGTTGATATACATACCAGAGTAATCAAACGCCAAGATATAGATAGCGCCCTTGCCAGTGAGGAATTGTTCAAAGAACTGTATTATTGGGTACAGCTTGCCGGACGAGAAAATGATGAGGATTCCTATGAAATGACGGCTATAAAATTAGCGAATAATCTTGATCGAATCATAGTCTATGCAACAATTCACCTGGAGAGCTTCACACAGGAAAAACT
Source organism: Pseudomonadota bacterium (assembly GCA_030605265.1). GTDB lineage: Bacteria > SZUA-182 > SZUA-182 > DTGQ01 > DTGQ01 > JAUWIR01. The sequence goes on from JAUWIR010000006.1 coordinate 5,074, forward strand.
GTGTCAGTTACTTAAAAAGTACCATTGCCCTTTTGAAAATGAAGAGGTCAAAGGATCTTTGAAACGTTTAGAAATATCTTACATCTTAAAGAAAGAGGAGGCAAACTATATTTATCCGATACCCATTTTTATTAAATTTGTCCAATCCCAGGCCCCGAAAGCATCACTCAGCAATGAGCTAAAATCAAGACAGGCCCTTAAAAAAAAATGAGAAATAAAAAAACGGACTGGAAAGGAGGTGAAGTATAAAAGCTTATGGTTAAAAATGATAACCCTTCAAAAAGATCTTGGATTAAAGAAATAGGAAAAGTGATTTCCATTTTAGCAAATATTGCCGTAATATGCGGGATAATGATTGCTTATCTTCAGATCAGACAGCTGAACAAACTGGAAAAAACGAGAATTGCCATTGAAACGCTTAAGCAAAAAAGAACAGATCATTTTCTGAAGGCATTTACCAGATTAAAGACAATTCGTTCCTCAGATATTATTTCCAAATACCTTGAAGGCGAACCTAGAATTACCCTTATCGATGATCTGAATTTTGTTATGAGTGTGTTTGATAATATCGCCTTTCTTTATATCAATGACTTGGCAGATAAATCCGTATTGGGAAATGCCGTGTATTCAGATATGGAAGAGTACTCACGAATGTTGGAATATGTTTCAAGCTCTTATATGAGTAAGTCAATTAATTACCCCAAGGATTTTAGGGAGAACTTCGATATCTTATTAAACATTTTAAGACATCAGTCAAAAGAAAAAAACAATATTTAGCTGAAGTATTTTTTATAAAAGATAGACAAAAAAGAGGATAATTATGAAAAGAAAGTTGCGCTTTATTTTTATTCATTTTATTATTTATGTCTTGTTCCCTATTTTGTTCGGACAAATTGGACATACTGATGTGATACCTTATACGCCACCTCCAAAATGTTTCGAGCTGGATAATCAAAGTCTTTGTTTAAATGCGGAACAGATTTCCATGGGGGCTGAAAAAGCTATAAAAGACACTTTTAAATCACAACTATTATCTAAAAATGAAGTAAGGCAACTTGCCTTAGAGTATGGTTTGACGGCAGAAACAGCTATCAACCCACACCTGAAGTTTCTTGGCGGGGATATCTCTTTTTGGTTCGAACAGGAAATAAGCGAACATCGATTACGCCTTGAATTTGCTGCGAGGAAAGCTATTTTAGATGCAGCAGATAAAACCGAAGTTATTATTAGAGATCAGGGAATGCTCGCCTGGGCTGCTCAGAATATTATGGCTGATATGCTGAAGATGATTAAAAAGATAAAAAAAGAAAGAAGTGAGGCTAAATCACCTTCCAAAAGACCGGTAGACAAGTCTGAAAAATTAAAAACCTCACCATCAAAAGTCCTCTTCACCTTTGAGAACGGCATAGAGCAATGGCAAGGTTATGAAGGACCTGTTAGCCGAGTTGAAAAACCGGCTGCCGATGATAATGGTTCTCTAAGGTGCCAGGTAAAGCTGAGTGGCCAAGGCTGGTCAGATAACACCATCGAGTCCCCTGAAATAAATGCTGATTTTTCTCAGCAAGATGAGATCAAGCTTCAAATCCTTATTTCAAAAGATGCTCCTTATGGACTAAAATGCCAGGTATTTACTAAGTCCGGTGAAAATTGGAAGTGGAATGACAATGGGTGGCCTCCCTTAAAACGAGGAGAGTGGACTACTTTATCTATGCTTACCTCAATGATTAATAATAAAAATCATGTGCGGTCATTAGGTGTAAAAATAGGCGGTAATGAAAAGTATGAAGGGTATGTTTATATTGATAACGTCGAGATCATTGCTCATCAGTCCAAGAAACAACCAGCCAAGAAACAATCGTCCAAGAAACAACCTATTATAGAGATTCTCGATATAGAGCCAAATCAATACATTACAGGGAAAGTAGAGGGCCTTGATCAGGAACAATATTCTCAATTTAAAATATTGGTATATGTAAAAACAGACAAATGGTATATACACCCATATGACAGGGGTGGCGAGGGGATGACTTATGCATCTATAAACAGTGACGGATTCTGGAAAATTAAAACAGTCAAGCGAACATTTGAAGCAGATTTTGTAGTAGCGGCGCTGGTAAGAAACGATTACCATTCGCCCCCTACTGTACATTATCTTGAGGATATTGAATCTATAGCTTTTTGCAAGGAAAAAGGGAAAGGACGGTTATAAGTAATACTTAAAGTACCACCGGTTTTTGAGTAGATACGATTATAATTTCCAATATCCGTCTTCCTGAAATTGGTGAACAACCCTAAGATTATTAGATGCCCGGGTTTCAGTACAGGTTGGATCTTTGAGTACATCGTAATTAAAAAGCTCTAGTATGTGCTTCTTTACTTTTTCCCTTTTATTTTGATCCCCATAGGCACATTTTTTTAAAAGAAGAAGACATATTTTTTTGTATAATGACAAAATTTCAGGCCGGCGTGGCGGCTGATAAGCCCGGAACTTGGAATATAATTTATACTGTAGAAAATCTCCTTTAGAGAAAAGTAAGGCTATCATTTCTATTCGATCAAGCACAGGCTCTTGCTTAAGGAATTGATCTATTAAAGTGTCAATTTCCTGTTGGTTAAAAAAACTATCTTGCTGGCATAATTCTATAAGGGAGTTGATCTCTATTTGAGAGTCAAAAGAATTATTGAGTTTTTCGCTCAGTAGTTTATAGAGATATTGTATCACCTTTTTTTGCGAATGGTTCCCTGTACATACATTGTAGAGGATGTTCATCCAGTTTTGGTCATTGTCTATTTCCACTTTAGAGGTTATTTGGTTGAGAACATCCAACTCCTCAGCATACTGAGAAAATAATCCTATAGCAATTTTAAGGATCCATTCTTTCAACACAAGAGGTATTTTTTCAGAGGTTATAAGGTTTAGATGTAAAATTATCTGCTGACTAAAACATTGGCTAAAGCTGATGTAATGAGGGGAAGAAATTATTTTTTCTAATTCAGAAAGAAAATCATAGCAAGTGATAATTAAGTCATAACACTCTAATTGGCTATTTTCAATGTTTACCAGTGTTTGCCTTAATCCTTTGAGGCAAGAATCAAGACAGTTAGTTTGTACATGTATGGCGCATTTTTGCGGACTGCTCCAATAATAAAGCATATCATAGATAAGAGGCACAAAAAGCCGAGGATACTTTTTTATTTCTTTTTCAAATAAATAAATCAATTGATGAGGCCCTGATGACCATAATCTGGCCAATTGAAAAAGATATGGAAATACATTGCCTATGTCCGGATTAAGATTACGCACATGCTCAACTAGGGTTTTTCTGTTTTCTTTGTTCAGAATAAAACAGGGGCTGAAATTATCTAAGGCAGCATCTATGAGACTTTTCCCAGTAGTTTTATCAGGTATAATGTACTCAATATTTTCCTGATCAAACATTTTTTTTATTTCATTAACTACGAACTGTTCAATTAATTTTTGATAATTATTTTCAATAAAAATTCCAAAGGCCGCCTGCAAATAAGCGCCTGTTTTGGTATCAATGGAGAATTCCCGGCAAGTTTCAAAAAAGATGCGGGCTTGATCGGCGATTTTACTCAAAGACGTCACTTTACTGTTAGCGAAAAGATCTCTGCAGGCACAAAGGATTTCATAGGTATTTTGTTCTGAGTTTTGAATAAAATTATTTGGATAGCCTAATTCAGCAGCCATTTTTTTCACTATTTCGCGGTCCTTTCCACGATCCATAACAACGCCCAAGGAAGTAAGACTGTTTCTCACTTCCACAAAATTTTCAAAAAGATTTCCTCCCGATTCCCTCGGATAGTCCTTAAGTAAAGTATCAAAGACAGTATTGAGACAATCACTAATTTTCTTATCTCTCTGGGGGATATTATCAAAACAGGTGAAAGCTGCTTCACGAAATTGAGGAAGGCTGTAAATTGACCTATTTCCTTTAAGTTTGAGGGTTTTGAGAGTTTCAAATATCACTTTATTCCGGCCATTGTAAGATAAATTATCATCAATAATAAAACATAAAAAGGATAAGCACTCCTCAACTAGTGCGTTTGCAGCCAATGACTCCTCACACTTAAGAGGAGCGAAAGCGCGCAAGCAAGGGGCAAGGAGAAAATTTTTGTTCACGATTTTCAGGCCCTCAATAAGTTCTTTAATTAAGCTGAGCCAACTTTCAGCCACCCGGCATGATACTTTATCTATACAATTATTTATTGATATTGCTACATGATTATTAATAAGGGTGAAAAGGATATCCCGTACATTACCAAGGACATCAAATAATTTGAGTATTTTTATCCAGGTCTTAGCCAGGGAGGTAGAGATGGACTGATTCATAAGAAAACTAATTCTAGCTTTATAGAATATTTCTTTTAAGCACTTTTGAGCCTCTTTCGTATTTACCTTTTTTAAAAATTCCCTTTCATGAGCTAATCCATTGATGAACTTTTGCATACCTCGAGTAGGATCGGGTGTATTGATGATGTTATCCTCTACCCATATTTGTAATTCCAGCAGATTTTCGATTTTGGGGTAAGGGGCCCAAAATCCCTCAACATGTAATGGTGTTCTTTTAGTAAACTCATCAAGACCATCTTTAAGTTTGATGAAGGATTTTTTCATAAGGCGGCTTTTCCTTAATTCCTTGGCTAATTCAGCTATCGGAGTAGATATCTCAAAAAAGAGTTCAAGACAATACTCTTTTCTCTTTTCTTTATTTCTTTTATCCAGCCAGGATCCCCATATTTTAAAAGGAATAAGGACACTCACCCGGCCATCCTTCTCGCTCATTTGTGGTGTTGTCTTTTTTCGCAAGATCCATGCTGTTACACTTCCGCTGACATCTTGGTTTCTAAATTTTTTAGGCCTCAGCTCTTTTTCAATAAATGCCTGGAAAAAATCATTGCCGTATGAGGCTGCTGCTATTCGAATATGGGCGCTAAGGTCGATATCCTGCTCGTCCAAGTTCGTAGATGAGGAAAGGGGCTCGTGAAGTAGTTGAGCGAAATCATTGTCAGTGCTTAGCTTGATAAAACGAAGTCTTAAGAAGGGGCTGGTGAAAAATATTCTCTCCCTAATTCTTCGAAACAAAAGATTATTTATCCAGAGAGAATTTTTTTTCTTAAGTTTTTTCCTCCATAGCCCTTCCCAAATGCTTCTGCTATCCTCAATCATCCTCAGCAGTGCATGACGAATAGCCTGAGGATTATTTTTCTCAATAATTTCGGCCGGCAGATAGACAAAAAAATACGTATTCAGCCAATCCAGCTTAACAGGTAATTCATGAAGTTTATCTTTAGTGAATGATGTTTCAGGCTCGTTTTTAATGTTCTTGGCTAACTCTTTAAAGATTTGATCGATCATTTTTTTCACTTTCTCTCGCACCCCGCGCCATTTATCTTCAGTAGACGCAGTGAGAGATACCTGAATTAATTCATTCGAGCCGTCAGGATGAAACTCCATAATGATCTCATCATGAAGTGGCGCCAAGTTAAGATCATTCAGTCTATATTCAGTCTGAGGGAATTCGTTCAATGTCCTAAATTTTTGCCTGAACAGTTTATATTTATTTACTATACGAAACATTATATCCTCTTTTGAAGAGAGCTAATATAATTAAGCATCCTATCGACCTCCTCTCCGCCAAGAGCACTTCCAAATATTACACCTGCTCTGCGGAATCCTCTCTCAAGTTTTTTATACCAGTCTCTTGCATCTATTATAAAATAGTCACGATGTTTTGGATAGACCGTTACATTCCGTCCAATTTGAGGATCATCTTCAACGTCTACAAAGGGCTTATCCGCAGTTTTTTCATCAGGGTGCCCGGAAGGGTCAAACTCCGTTTCCCTTTTATCATTTATTCTTACGGCAACCATCCTGTATTTATAAGCTAAATCTATAAAATAGGGAATGATTTGTCTGTCTTCCAGTCGCGGCTCATTTTTACCTATAAAGGTGATCCCGTCTGTAAAGTCAGACAAACATAGAATGAAACGATTGCGTTGATACACTATCTGTTCTCTTAATACAGTTGGCAAAGAAGGCGGTTCAGGTTTATTATTTTGAGCTAATTTATAAAAATGATTATCAATATGTATAAACAGCGCCTTTTCCAGGGCCGATTTGTCCTTCACTGAGAACTCTATAGGTGTAGGTCCACCGCCAAAAAAAATAACCTTGCAAGTAAAATTGTTTTTTTGCGCCGCCCTAAGAAAAGCGGTGAGAATATACTTGAGCAGGTATAACTTTGAAGCAATCAAATCTTTTATCTGGATAGGGGTTTTGTCTTTATCTTTAATCAGAGCAGACCCATATATCCTCCACCATTTGAGCATCATAGAACGGCTGACGTCTGCAAGTATAACAAACTCATATTCTCTTTCAGCCTGAAATCGTTTGGCGAATATTTCCTCATGGGCTATGGATAGTGCAAGATTCCTGACTTGATAAGAGGATACTTTAGACCACAGTATCCTATCCGGTGAATCACCAGGCTGGTATATTTCAGGTTCGGTAAATTCGATTGATTGTTGGATGCGAAAAATAGAACGAAAAAGGCTGGTAAGTAATGTATCAGCCAACTTGTATGCCTTCAGTAGAATTTCTTCATTAATACGGCCAAGTATTTCCCTGTTAATCTCAGAGAGAAACTGATTCCCTTTATTTTCCGATTTGGTCCTTCTTATTCCCTTCATTTTACTCCTATTAACCCAAGATAGCCTGACAGAGCTCTTCGATAATGTCTTCTTCACTCTTGCCTTCTATTTTGGCATGAACTTCCATCCTAATACGATGTTTCAAGACAATCTTAGCGTTTTTAACAATTATCGCCTCAATATTGTTTTCACCCCGTATCAGGATCTCTCCCATGACAGCCTTAATCAGCTTAAGAAAACCGCGTGGACTTGCTCCGGTTCTTATATATTGAAAAATGTCTTTTCCAATAATGCTCTTTACTTTTTTATGATAGTCTCTGTTAATGTCCCTCTCTATATAAGTCTGAATTTTCCCTTGCAATACTCTTTCAGGTTTTGACATCAAGACCTCGGTTGAGGACCTTTTCAAACTTGAAAGATAGACAAGATCATAAATCCTTTGTATCTGCCGGGAGTTTTGAAAATTTTTCCATAATGAATTTTCTTTTACAGTGAAATAACCAAAAATGTGGTCACGGCAGGCAAGAAAGAAATAAAAAGGTGCGAGAATGGGAATAGTATCTTCGGGATTTTCTTTGAAATATTCAAAATAATCCTCACACCTTCCATTCCCCCGAACTACCCTTAATTCATCAGGCATTTCAGCTTTAAAAGCCGCCTCAGCAATATCCTCATAATATACCCTATCAGGATAAGGAACATTTATTTTAAAACAAAACCTGTCAAGCTGAGCCTCTGACAAAGGATAGGTCCCTTCCTGTTCTATAGGATTCATGGTAGCAAAGACATTGAATTGGGTGAGATTTATCATTTCAGGATTAATAAGGGGTAGTTGAAAAAGCCCGCCAAGTTTTCGGCTATTATCCCACCTTAGACGTATGGCTGCCTCATGGATGGGGCTTCTTACCATCATGGTGTTTTTTCCGAAGGGAGTTATTTGATTTTCACCCATAGCCTCCAAAAGGGCTGCTTGCACCTTTGATGGCGCCCGGTTTATTTCATCGGCCATAACAATACTAGAAAAGATGGGGCCGTTTATCCACTGGATTGCTCGCTTATCGGCCTTTTGAAGAAGAAGGGGATCAAGATAATCTTTGCCGATAAGGTCTGAAGGAAGCATATCAGGGATAAATTGCACTCTTTGAAAAGGAAGGCCAACCACTCTGGCAATCCACTCAATCATGATAGATTTCCCTACACCCGGTAAGCCTTCGAGTAGAACATGTTCATTGAGGATTAAGGCCAGGGTGAGGCCGTGAACCATTTCATCCTGCCCCTTAATTCTGTCTTTGAAATAATCTATGAGAGCTTTTCTCCCTTGCTCTTCAATGCACCTCACGCAATCCCGGCAATCCTCCAAGCTCAATTCCCCGCTAATCTTTTCCTTCAATAGGTTTTTGTAAAGAAAAGCTTCTCTTGCCGACTCTATTTCCTGCCTTATTTTTTCTTTTACAGCCCGATCTAAAGCCATTATTTTCCTCCTTATTAATTTGATCATCCAGAAAGGAAATCAGAAAGATTTTATTATTTTCTCATCCATATCAACATTCCGATTAAAAACCAGATGCTCCCTGTTATTAGGACAAGGGTAGGATAGGAACAATTAAAGGGAAATTGCCATGGTGAAGATAAGGGATTGGCCCATAAAGCTCCATAAATAACCATAGAGAGTGATGTTCCAAGAAAAAGTTTTATAATACAGGCCCATAAGGGGCTTTTCCACCAGGCTAAATTATCCCGATCCGGCGATATATATATCTGAGCTGGAATGAGCTTTGGGAGAATATTAAACATATCAAGAATAAAGATCACAAGGAAGGGAAGAAAGGTGATACCAATAATAGCCGGCGGTTTCCACAATATGGATCCTATGCGCTGAGGAATCAAATAGAGAGCCAGCCCTATTAAAATCATAGCGCTCAAGGAAAGGCAAATTGCTGAACCCCATCTCATTGATTCATTATTTACCGGCTTTATTAATCCTGCCTTCCCTGCAAAATGAAGCCTGAATACCAGGAAAGGACCGAAGAATAAGCTCAACCATAAGCCAATAGTGACCAGCAAAGCCAACCTGATATTTCCAAGATACATAACCTTCTGAGGGTTATCACCTTTATATAATAGAAATAAAAATGTGGTCATCAAAAGGATATATGAAAAGCTTACCAAGGCATATTCCGACCATCTGTACATCCAACTGTTCATCCATCTATCCAAAGAGGTCTTATTATATTGAAAATAGGCAATCATAAGAGTGATGAGCAGGCAGAAAACAAGGGCGATGAGAAAGGTTTGAAAATTCAGAGGCATAAGAGGCCTAGCCGCTAAAATGCTTATGCAGTGCTGATTTCCAGTGGTTGACTCAGGAGAAAAATCTTTCATGAATTTTTCAAATTCTACAGCAATTCTCTCACTTGAACTTTCTATCAAAGCTATTTTCTCTGCCGGGAGCGTAAAGTAATGATAGCGAACTGAATCAAGATCGCGAGGTCTATCCCATTGATCTTGATGCTCAACACCAAGGTCCGCATGATTAAAGATAGGTGGGATTGATTGGGCACGCCTTTCATTACCCTTTATTTTCTTTTGAGATCCGTCATTAATATTAATAATACGTTGAGAAACTTCTCTTAAAAGTAAGAGCTTCCCTTCTTCAAAATCAAAATAACTATCGGAGCCGGTCCTGGGAATGGTGGGAATAAATAGGGAAAATACTCCCATGGACTCATTATCGAATTTCTTTATTTTTTTCATATATGCTCCTAAACCATATTCTTCTAAATTATCTTCACAGGAGGTTGAAGCACTGGTGAACAAAACAGCAAAATTTTTAGAGCTTTCAGGCAGCTCATAGCTTTTTTTAATTTTTAAAAATTCCTCTTTAGGGATAATAAGCCGCGGTTCACGAATTTGTCTGTCTTGGCAGAGAAATTCCTCAAGATGTTCTTCTCCACTGCCGGAAAAATTTCGTATCTGCCAGGTTGATGGTTCTTTCCCCTCGTCTTCTCCTGATGCGGTATGTATAAAATAACCATAATCAGTATTAAGCTCATATTTCCTACTGCCATAGATGAGCTCATGGAATCTTAACCGCAACCAGTCCCACCAATTATAGCTCCTGTTAGTGGGTCTAGCTTTAGGGGATAACCTTTCAGTAATATGAAAACATATGCTCTTAATAATAGTACATATATCAAGAATATTATGGTGGTTTTCATGAGGCACTTGAAATAAGATTTCACTGTTATTGTCAATCATAAAAATGATATTTGTTTGATCATAATATGTTGCCCGTTCTCTGTGCAAGGGTTTTATATAATTGATATATAAAGGTATTATTATACCGCAAAAAACAAGGGTTATTCCGATAATTGTTTCAGTATTAAAAAACGTAGATCTCCCTGTGATTAGGTGGCGAAAACCAAAAAATGTCAGACAAATAAAGAAGATAATAAAAATTAAAAATAAAAAAGTCAAAATATAGAATAGAGCGCTATTAGGCTTCTTTCCTAAAAACCATCTTAATTGTTTGGTGCTTCCGGTAAATTCCATTGTTATCAAGCTATCCTGCCTCAGGCTTTCACGAATACTGAATACGGCTTTATACTGTCCGCTATCTTTTATTAATTCTACATAATTAATAATTAGGGCTACATTAAAGGAAGTGGTTGGCTGCCCACTTACTTCAGTATAATGCCCTTGATTTATATCCCCGTCAATCCTATACCAATTCCCTTTTGGAGAAATTACTCGCGGGGAATACTCCCTCTGTGGGAGGGATTTTCCACTAAGAAGCAGCCCCCCAATCCATCCCGGATAAGGAGCAATGTCTCCTTTCCAAAAATAGACATTGTATTTTTTACCATTTTGATAAGCAGCTAACCTCGATATGGTCTCGGCCAAATCTTGATTCGCTGGGCAGGACAAAAAATAGCCGCTCTCATTCACTTCGGGCTGTAGCACAATATTTTTCATTCCCCTCTTTTTAGCTTCCTTTAGGATTTCTCCGGCAGCTTTTTGATAAAAAAGCCCGATATCTTCGTGCCATTTTGCTCCGGGTGCTGAATGAACCAAGATAAAGAAGAAAAGAAAAAAAGACACTAAAAACTGCAGCAAAATTTTATGCCTAATACTCTTCATTAGTTCAGGTCCTTGTAATAATCATAGAATCCTTTGAATCCCACTTTTATATCAATAAATTGATCCTTAAAATTTTGGGCTTCAGGAACAAGACTCTTTTGCTGCAGCAAAAAAATAGGCGAGAAAACCTTATGCTTTATTGCTTGGGACTTCTCTTTCTCCCAGAGGGCCTGCACCAACCTATGGGCGCTTCCCATAACCGAATCTCCGAATATTCCCTGGGCGGGATAATCACCTTCATAACCTTCAATAAATGACCACCCGGAGGAAGGACCTTCGGTCAATTTAAAAGCGCTGATATAAGGGAAGGTCTGTCCAATGAAAGAATACAGAGACCAGTAAGGCTGCATATCTTTAGTGTCTCTGTAATGCATTACTAATATTTCCTCTACTAGCGCCTCAAAGACCTTCAGCTTTTGCTGGTAAAAATCACCAAACCCAATATTATTCAATAGTTTTCCTCGAGTATATATTGAATTGCGTACTATATTGTCTGCCAAAGGGCATTCTTCAGTAGGCGGTAAAGAATCAATATTCACATAAGAATAAGAGTAAGGGCACAATCGTCTTTCTACTATACCCTCTTTAACATACCCATTCCATAAAGACGGCTTTATTGAAAAACCCGTTTGTTTCTTTAACCATAAAGCGAGGTCATCATTTAATGGTTCGGAAGCCGGCCCCAGGCTTTTGTATTCCGCTAATAAGGGGTAACACCCTCTGGCCGGATAATAATCACGGGAAGTATATTTACGGCAAAAAGAAAATAGAGTGTACATTTGAAATAGCTCATCGTCTTTTTTCAAATCTTTAATATTAAAATCAAAACCAAGGGCGGAAGGTATATCACTTTTTAAAGCAAGACCCGACCAAGTACTAAAGGGAGGCCAGAAAACCCCGTTATAGGGAAAAGTTAGTTTTCTCCGTTTCATTAACTCTGTTACTAACCTGGTTTCCATATCAAAGTCGTGGAAAAATTTTCTCCTATCCTTAACTGTTTGGTCATCTTTTTTGGCCCAATCTTCCATTGTATGGTTATGATCATATTGGAACTTCATCAACGAAAGAACATTATCCAGTCCCTTATACTCATATTTTTCATTATTAGAGACAAGTCTGCTTATTGATGATTCCTTATCGAAGTCGGCCATGCCTTGTTCAATCGCATCAATATTATCTAAGGATTCGTCAGTCTCTCTTGTTAAATAAAGGTCCATGGCTTCCTTAGCCTGTTTATAAAAGGATGCAGGCTTTTGATCAACAAATATTTTTTTTATTCGTGGATAGGCAGCATATTTTTGACTCCCCAGGTATATCCAATTCAATAATTCATAGACATGAACTTTGTCTTTTTCATCTTTCGTTTCCAAGGGGCACATTTTTCTTTGACCCTGCTCATCTGTCTCACACCAGATCAGATCACCAATAAATATCTTATTGTCCTCTAAATATTTTCCTTTAAAAAGAGAGGGAAAAAGATCAAAAAAAGAATTTTGATATTTTTTAGCAAACTCTGAGCGATTGTTCAAGCACTCTTTTAATCCTTTAGTTTCATAGGTGGGATGACCATCTATCAGCAGGAAAAAATCGTCTTGCTTTCTTTTCCTGTAAGCTAACCGGGATTCTTTATTATTCAGTCCCGGATAAAACTTTTGAACTAATATTTTGAGCAGTTCGTATCTAAACTGATCATTATCAAAAAGAGAGGTTATATAAAAGTGAGAGTAAGATTTGTATTCATCATTTTTCATTTTCTCTTTAGCCTGTGTAATATTTTCCTGTGCAAGCTCACATGCCTTTTGAATGGTAAAAGGAGAAGAAAAATGTTCAACAAGTACTCGGCCAAAATAGTTATATGCCTCTTTTTCTAATATTTCATCAATTCTTCGGGGTAATTCTTTTGCTCGTTTCGTTATTTTCGACTCTCCATATTCTTTAGAGAGTTTTAAGACCAGATTCTGATACTTATTGGAATGTGAGATCATAATCATTTTTTTTAAAATATGATCGAAATTTTGGGGCATTTTCACTGCCTCGGGTATAATATCCCGGTTAAACAGCTTTCTCATATCGCCGAAGTAATACTGCAGGTGCTCTTGATCACTCAATACTTTGCCGTCTGTAATCATTTTTTTATTCAGATTCACCCCTCCCAAGACCTCAGCCATGAGGTCCTCAGTTGATACGGTAACTTCCTTCTCTCGTCTGGCCAAAATTTTGAAATTATAATGAACCACCTTGATTTTTTTCCCCTCTACCAGTTTTATAAAAATGTTTGGATCTTCCAAGCACCTTTCCAGGATTGAGATAGGTAAAAAATTATGGGTCATGAGAAAAAAGTATATCTCTGCTGAAGAGAGTAAATCAAGAGGAGGTTTTTCACCTTGTTTGAGGTATTCTTGAGGCATTTTGGACTTTTTTTGGCAAACTTCTTGATAGTTATATATCTTCATAGTGTCAAAAAGCTTCTCCTTAATTGCAGCCTTTAACATAGAAAATGCCGCCAAAGCATTTTCACTTTCCAAAATAACATCAATAGTGAACTCACTGTGCATATAAGGGAGAAAAAATTGATAGAGTAGCATTACATCCGAGGTTATTCCGGCAAAGTTTTCCTTGAGTTCCCGATCATTCGGGTCCGATTTTTTCAATGCCCCCAAGGCCTCCTGAAACTCATCCATCAAAAACCAAAGATTTTCTATCTGCTCGTCTACCAGCTTTACGATCATGTCTTGAGGTTTTAATCTTTTGCATAATTTAGTGATGATTCTGGTAATAGTATCACTGGCACGGTAGGTTTTGGGCAAATCAAAGCTTTGATAAAATTCCTCAAGTAAGATATAAATATTTTTTCTTAAGATTTCTATATCATCTAATTGGTTTTTAGAGATCTTATTAATAATACTAAGTCTGAATTCTTCAAAGGCTAAAATTTTTTTGTCATTAGCATCAAGATGCCCCAAATATTTTCTTTTTATTTGTATGTAACCTAAAAAATCCTTTTCCATGAGCTTCTCATCCATGAGACTGTAATGGAGTCTGGCCAACCACTTAAACCATTGAAGCCGTTGAGAGGATTGTTGAGATTTACCTAAAAGAGGTAAGACCAAGTTAAATGCTTGTCTTTTGATTTTTCTATACTCATCCAAAACCTCCTCGCAGGTCTTTGTTACTGGCCTTTGAAAAGAAAGATTGTTCTCTTCCTGATTCGGAAAAAATAGAGCTAAAAAGATCAACTCTTTGACATTCTCCGCTGATAAGGGAGAAAAAATAAGAAAAGCATCATAGAGTTCTTTTCTCAACTCACCGGCTACTTTACTCCGTGAGGTAACTGTTATAGGGACTTTTAGTGTTATGTCTTCAATATTCTCTATAGTGTAATAGTTTTCGATTATTTCTTCAGGTTTGACCTTATCAAAGGGAAAGGCATGAATTTCATAAAGATCTAGGACTGACCGCAGAAAAACAAAAAAGTCATCCCAAGGGGAATAATAGATGCCCTTGCCGCCGGCTTCATCTATACCTTTTTGCAGCATTTCGGCTTCCTGCAGGTTACTGATAAATAGTGAGAGTATTCCTGGATAATCAGCTTTTTCCCTTTTCCAGCCCTCTATTTGAATCTTTGTTAAAAGACGGCGGATTAACCCAAGATTAATATTTCTCCCAAAAGGAAAGCAGTTCGGTTTCTCCCATATATTTATATTCAGGATTCTTAAATACTCTCCAAGAAGATCGGCAATCGCTTTCTCACCATCAATAAACTCATTTAAGGAGAGCTGATCAATTTCAATTCTATTAAGTAAATCATTTGCTTTTGCCTTGCCTTGGGCAAGTTCCTTAACAAAGTCCAGGTAAGGCCGGGCCCCTACCCGGTGGAAAAAACCTCGTATATTTCGCAAGGGCACATAGAGTTTCTCATAAAAAAGTTGGAGGATGCTTTTATTTACAACCTGAAGGGCCTCGAATAAATCAGGATGAAGGTCCATAAATATATCCACCGCTTTATTCAATTTCTTTTGGAATTCTTTCGGGGAAGGCTCAGTGAACCTTCCCATATCATCCAACCCATAAATCCCTTCCCTTATATTTTTGATCAGCTCCTTCAAATAACAATCTTCCTCTAAAATAGCTGTAATTTTGAGTATTAATTTCGTAATGGAAACAACTTTGTTCACATAATTAAGGCCGTTGTTCTGAATTATCTTTTCGATCTGCTGATAGGAATTATAAGATATATTACTGAGCGCCTCTAATTTTAAAGGGGGAAGAGCGTAATTTTTCTTGACCTCTTTTATTTTAGAAAGTATCCGATGAAGCTGTTTAACTTCAGGATCATCACTTTCAAGGGATAAAGGCACATCGCCCCATTCCTGATCGGGGGCACCAAGAAAGGCATTACATAATCTTGAAAGGGGTTCATCAAGTTTTTTATTTATATATAACAGGGCTTCCGCCTTTTGATCCTCTGAGTAGATATTACTCCAGCGTTGGTAATAATCGTCCAGGGCCAGGTCAGTATATACATCAACTACATATTCAAGTGATGTTGGCTTGGTTTTATCAGCAGTATTGACTGGAGATCTCATACTTTTTTTAGAAAAGATAAAATGAGCGATTTGATAGCGGTGAGAATTCTGAAGATACTGTCCACTCGAACCCTTTTTTATCCGATTATCCTGGAGCAATTTTCGGCGGATAGGATTATTTACCGATGCCTCCTTATAGATTGGTTTTACAATAGTATCAAAAAGCCTTTCCTGGAGCCCCTCGGCTCTATCGTATCTTTGGTAATAATCTTTCTTAAATACATTCCACAGCTCCTCCGTCCACTGTGTCTGCCTGTCAAGGGCAAAAAAATTGGCCAGGATACTTATTGAACCATTAAGATTTTCAGATAGAGAAAGATATTCCCACGATTCTCCATTAAGGATCAGCATGGGAGGCGGATATTCAGGGTCGGGCTGCTGATGTAACGCTATAAAAAGGGGCTGGTCCTTCTCAAAGTAGGGTCTAAGGGCTTGATAGGCTGTAATTTTACTAATAATCCAATCTTTACTTCCCTGCTGAAGAAAATGGGACAAGAGCACCAGCTCTCGATTGGATATCCTGGGATTTTCTTTGATGGGCAGGATCATTTTATTTAACCAATCCATAAGTGTTATCTGCTCCTCATCAGCCAAATTTTTGGCTAAGGAATAGCATATTGCTGTTTCTATCCTTACCCAATCTGAAACGGGTAAGTAAAACAATCGCCTGGCCATGTCCCTGATAAGCCAGGATTTTTTATCTTCTGCTTGTAGCCAATAATTTTTATTAAGAATATTATAGATCCTTGTAATTCGATCCGGGTCCAGGTCATTTAAATACTTTTTGGTGACTGCCTCATCAAACTTATTCTGCAAAGAGGGATATGCAGCGCATATTCTATAACCAAAATAGAGAGGCATGAAGTAATCGTCCAGGGTATCTATTCCATTGATGATCTCAAGTACCCCTTGGACTATCGACTCATTTTGGTCCATATCTATGGCCTTGGTTACAAATTCTATCCATCCTTCTTCAATGAAGGAGGAAAAATCAAACTCCTCATGATTATCTCTGATCTTATCCAACAAACTTTTAATCTCCCCCGGGCCAAAAGTAAAGGGTGATCCTCTGAGGGCGTTGAAAAAGCTGAGGCGAAGGTTCCTATTGTTGGTAAAAAAGAGATTATATTGAGCCTTTTTAAACCCTCTGCTGATGAAATGAAAAATCATCTCCTGTGCATGCCCTTGTTCATCCTTTGGGATCCTCCGTAATGATTCATCCAAGGCCCCTAAAGCATCATTTTGTGTTTGCCGGTTATAAAGATATTTTTCCCTCTCATCAAGTTCAACAGCTAAATCATACAGATGTGAACTCATACTTTTACTTTTACTTTTACTTTTATTGCCCTGCTCAGAAGATAGTGTCCTATCCTGAGCCCCAACCGTACATCTACAAGGGAGGCAGATAAAAATAGTTTGGGCGCAAATAATAAAAAAAATGTATTTAATAAAAGGCGTTTTTTGGTATGTAGGCGGCATATTTATTCTTGATCCACTTTTATATACTGTTTGCCCAGGCCAAATGCCGTTGAAAAGTCCTCATTCTTTAAAAAATTATCAGGATTAAAAAAGGGGGCCAGGAGGCTCTTGGCCAGATCCCGTTTTTCTACCCAACGATCAAGTTGTCTGTAAAAATTATAAAGATTTACCTGATGGATATCGCTTTCAGCAATATCCTTAAAGCCCTTATTTTGTATAAAATCCTGGATGATATCCGACCACCCTTCAGAGGAAAAAGTGACTCCCATGGCTTCACTTCTGCCTCCCTCCTGGTTTTGATTGCTGATATAAAGGAGAAGGTCCCTGATAAAAATAATGGAGTCTCGGATATTTAGGCGATCGTCAAGGTAATATTTTTTACCTTCCTGTTTATTGATTATTCTACTCACGATAGTTAAAATGTCCTTGGTGAAACAGTCCCCTGCGTCTTTTTTATTTGCTCCGTAAAGAAGGTAGGAAATATACACATACTCATTTATCATTGCAGGGATTGCACCGGTATCCCCAGTAGTGATAAGAAGTTCGCGGATATCCAGATAAGAATCAAAGTCATGGTTTAATTTCTTATATATGGTATTAAAAAGATTAACAATTTGAATATCCGATACAGGCTTATTGTTACCACTTACAAAATTATAATATTTTTTTAAAAACTTTAATAAATTATCATTATTTGCTATTTTCAGGGGCCCATGATCGAGCAGTTTCTCTTCATTATCGATTATTTTCTTTAATTCCGTTAGGTTTTGGGAAAAATAGGAGTAGTCGGTTGAGGTAAAATTGACCTTTGGGATGCTGCAATTTTCATCATAGATACCCCCCTCATAGGTTCGCCGATATTTATCCGTTTCAGATATTTTTAGGGGAGTTGAAATAGAGGAAGGACTGGACCCTGATTTACCAAAACCTTCACCATTCGAACCATAGCCGAATCCACCTCCGCCACCCCGGAGACCTCCCCCAAAGCCACCCCGGCCTCCCGGCGGTCCACTTTTTTTTCTCCCAAAGGTTGAGCATATACCGCAAAGCCCAATATCTTTTTCGGTATAAGCTCTTATTATTCTTGATCCTTTAGGTTCAAGAAATACTAAAATGCCATTGGCAAATATATTCCCAAATTGCCTTGACAGCTCATCATATCTGTACATACCTTTCTTCTCTCCGTCGATAAAATCAACGAGGATCATTTCTTCTTTTCCCTCCTGCGGGTAAATTTCTTCTATAGCATTTATGGCAACCGGCTCCACCGTCCATATGTCTTGCTTTTTCTTCATTAACTGAAAGACCTGGTCTCCTATTTCAAGTTTTCGCGCTTCCTTTCTTTCAATAATTTCAATACCTCCCAGGTTGCGTATAATATAAAGCTGTTGAAGGTGCCCTAGTTCCAAGCAGCTTTTTTCCGTACTGATTTTCAGATATCGGGTGGGGCCTTCGCTTTTTGTAAAACGTGCCTGCCCATAATAAAAATATTTATATTCCCCTTTTGATTTATAACTCAACAGTCGAGGACCATTTTTGCTCTCAACTTCACTTAGAGTAATAGCTTGAGTATCTGACAGGTCAATGCCTGTTTCAGCATCTGCATGATAAAATTTGTCCGTTTCAACAGGTGCGCTTTGGACTTTTGTGTCCCATTTAAAGCCGTCGGAAATTTTCATTTGATAAGTCACTGGTACCAGTATACCGTTGAGCCTTATGATCCCGGGCTCATTAATAATGAGAGAACAAACTGTCAGGGGGCCCTCCGGCTTTTCTATCTGTGTGATGACGGCAGTTAGCGGAATCCCTTTTTCATCGAACCCGGTTACTAAAAGCTGTCCCTTTTGAAGTGTATAAGCTGGTATTGTGTTAATCTCCCCGGAGCGCGTATATATAAATAATTCCTGATCCCTGACCATTCTGAGATTATTAACCCTTCCATCCGGTAATGTATATGATATTCTTATAGATTGAAAAACTGTTTTAGTTTTTTTACTTTCAGGATTAGATATATACGGCTTTGGCGTCCATAGTTCAAAAGCACTAATTTTATCACTTTCTTTGAGATCATTTAATTTGCTTTTCCCATTAGGAGTTTCAACCATAGCTTTCGCCTCAACTCCGCTGAGCGGGGGTTCAGAGGGGGTCTTTACCAGTCTTGATTCTGCAAAGTAAGCTCCTTCAAAGGGTGTCAATAGAGTAAGCACTATTACGGTATCTTTTCCCTTTATCTTTTCGATATGAGACAGCGGTATTGGCTCAACTCTATCACTATCGGGGCCCGTCTCGCCTTTGACGGTCATTAACAGGTTGTTTTTATTAGGAAAAATGCCAGAAGGTTTGCTCCATAACCATAAAGCCCCCACTTCTTCCGTCAAAATTTTTTGAAGGGGAGCAATCCTAACAGCACTATTTCCTGATTTCAGGTTATAAAGAAAATTAGTGCTTTTTATTTCAACATCCTGCACTCGCAACCACACCAACCGGGATTCATCGATCAAACGCCACTGATCAAGAGATCTTACACAGTATCCAGGCTTAACTTCACCTAAGGGTATCTCTTCAGGCCCTGATTCAGGGCTTTTGAGTACCCAAACTTTGGCTGATTGTTGGATCCCGGTAATATTACTTCTACCTCCCCCACTGCCGAAGGTTTCTGTAATCTTTGCAGTGACTATCTCTTTATCCAGTGGCTTATTATCACGGGTAAGGGACCATATCCACTCCATGACTATTTCATCCGGACTATCTTTACCCTTGAGGGATTTTCTATCATCCATTACCATAACCGGTTCTTTTATTAAAGAAAATATCTTCTTCAGATATGGATCTTTTTTTACTATTTCCTTTGTTAGTTTAATGAGTTCATTAGAATTAATTGTTTCCGACTCTTCAATTAATTTTTTAAGCCGAGTTCTCTCCTTGGCAATTTGAGGGCTGTAATTATGTAAATAAATTACCAGCCATTTTATTATTACCGGATCAAAAGATATTCTTGCGGCTGGTAATGGATGATTCCGACTTGTAAGCTCCTCTTTAAATTGATCAAATATTTCCCCTCGCCTCTTATTAATGTTATCTAATATGGACTTTTGAGGATGTCCTGTTGGCAGGGTATTTTGATCAGGGGCAAATTCTTTCGTCTGCACCAGCTTATAAAGCCACTTCACCGGGTTTATGTATTCAGTTTTCATCGGGACCGTCCCATCAAGATTAATAAGTCGATCATATAGGGCGTTCATAAGGAGAAATCGAATAGCGAGATTGTGAATTTCCTCGTTTACTTTATCAATAAGCTGATATATCGACTCTTTATTAGAAGGAAGTATGGATAACAATCTTTTGTAGTTGTACTTTTCTTTATTCCAAGTGAGCAGATTGGAGGCCAGTTCCAGTTGACTCTCAAAAGTTCCTCCATTCATTTTTTGTAGGGCACTCGCCAGTAGTTGATGATATTTTTGATAGTTAAAAGTATTTTTATCCCCAGGAAAGGCAGTGGTGATTATATCTTGCTCGAATAGGCTCAAGAGGTGCACTGTGGCGCTTTCAAGATCGAAACAAGGACAAAAGGCAATTTTGGTGCGATAAATTAATTCCTGAGCAAGAAGGCTGCTTATTCCAAGACCAATGACCGAGGGATCAGTTCTGATAAGATCTTTGGCCATATTCATATGGGTCTTAAAAAAAGTAATATAAAAAACAAAGTTGCTCTCGGGAACTGTAAGCAAACAATCTGGAACAATAAGATTTTTTGAGGATACTGAAAATTCCTCAGGCAGAGAACCTATAAAGAAAGGTATTTCATACCAGTATCTTTCACACTTACAGCATACATCAAATTTTTCTTTTTCTATTTGTTGACTTTTGTCTGAAAAATGTTCATGGATTAATTGGTTATTTATCACCAGAATATCGGATAGACAACCTCCCAAGGCATTTATTATCAAATCCTGATAATTGAAATTTGAAGTGTGCTCGAAATGAGTAAGGTCTTCGAGGGCCTGCTCCATTATTTGGCTATATCTTTGCTCTATTCTCAGAGAAATATCATTTTCTTCTTGTTGAGCAGTTGCAGTATAACTAGAGGCAATACACAAACAAGTACATATTACGATTGATATTAGGCACTTAGTCATATTTTTCATTTATTTGCTTTCTTTTTGTTCTCATAACGCAAAATTATGAAAGTATCATGAAAATTAATTTGTTTATAATATAAATAATATATATCAAAATTGGTTGATTAGAATAATACAATGTTTGCAATATTTAGTCAAATAATTACCGAGAGGCGGTTCACTTTGAACGGCTTATGTAAAACAAGACATATTCCCAAAAAGGTTCTACCTTTTATCATACCCGGTTAGTACCGTATACCCACGTCCTGACACTTTTTCTTTTTTGTACTTGCCGGTAATAAGACAGCTTCCCTCCCAATAGGTTGCTATTCCGGTAATCAACACCTGATTCTTCAAGGTTGGCTGAACATAAAGTTGGATATCATGCTCCGGGACATTGATTTCCCAACCAGAAGGGTAAACGACCCCGCTTGACTTACTTTGCCAGGTACGTAAAGCAGTTATGGAAAATTCCGATACTGAAAGGTGAATAATGTCTCCATTAGGATAAACGATCATCCCGCTTGAAGCAGGATCAATTGTGCCGTCCTTAAGACGGATTGGATAAAAAATCAATTAAACACCGATTTTCACAGGCGGTAAAAACGCCATAATACGACCTAAACTAGGCAGTCCAAACAATTTCAATGGTCATATTATTTAACCATGGAACCGGAAACGGGGATTTTAACTTTTCAACTCCTTTAAGAATAGGCGTATGTGCTCTTTTGCGTATTTTTACAATAAATTTATTCCCATCAAA
>JAUWIR010000177.1 GCA_030605265.1 Pseudomonadota bacterium
TTTTACTATTCAAATCGGGCCCTTCTTTTTTAACACCATGAGATATCAGCGGAGTATAATCTTGAAACTTACTCGGGTTTGCCAGTATAAGCTCATTGAAATATTGTGGTTTCTTATTGTTTTACCATCCAGGAACATCCACTAGGCTGGTTCCTGTTAGATCGGCATCAATAATCAAGGACTTCACATTATGATAAATTGCGCCAAATCCCGCTATAGCCAAGGCTATAGAAGTTTTCCCAACACCCCCTTTTTGTGAATGAATAGTATAAAGGCGTGGAGATAGTATCTCTTCCTTACTCTTTTCCTGCATTTCTTACTTACTCCTTATCTATTTAACCTCTATTCAGAAGTAGGGATATCCTCCAGATCATTCAGGGCCTTTCGGCCATTTTCTTTATATATACCGCGGATATAGGGAAAGTTATGTTCAAGCCCTTCCTTGACAAATTTGAGGGCTTGGCGGATTCTCTTATCAGATACTTTAACCTCAAAGATTGGTTGTAGTAATGAATAATCAGCCCCCAGGAGGACAACTCCAAATAAATCCGGCACCAAATCTCTTACTATTGAATCAGAGCACTTTGAATAGTCAATTTGCCGGAATAGATTTCCAATAATTTCAGACCACTTAATATTACCTGATGCCTGCAACCGCCCTAAAATATGCACAAGAGTTGTCAAACAGAATCTTCCTAACTTATCATTATCCGTTTGACTTATATCTCGGGCCAAAGCTTCATTTTTTTTAAAGATGTCTGCCCCGTCAGGTATTTTGCCTTGAATAAATATAAAAATCTTCAGTGAAGCAAGGGCACCGGCCACTCGATGCATTTCTTGATTTTTTATAAATTGAGGGAGAGTAACCAATTCAGTTTCAAGATAACGAGGATCAGAAACGGCTTCTGCAAACTTAATAATCTGCATTTTTTCCTCACCGAGAAAATCAATTGCATCGCCATAGTAAGCACGGAAAAGGGTAGGGATAGAAAAGCATAAGGAAATATTCCAGGATAAAGGCAATTGATTCTTTTTATCTTTAGGTATCTGCCCGTCCCCGTGCAATGCCGGAATTATAAGTTTATTAATAATTTTATCTCTTATTTCCGGGGAAAGGGCAGAGGGTTCTTTTAGCCCCTTAAATGCCGTACATTCATCAGAGTTGTAGTTTTCATTAGGCATGATTATAGCAAGTGCAGCCAAACTTAGGAGATCTCGATCGTACAAGGTGGAATAGCGGGCCAATGAATACCACCCTCTTTGATCTAGGAATAGATGAGGGAGGCCAATTCGGTCATCTCTCTTTTTAAAATCTTTTTCAATCTCTTCAATAAAGGTAATCTGATCCTGTACAATTAGCTTTCTGCAAGCATGAAAGACAGAGGTACTTAATTTTTTTGCCATCCACCAAGCCATGCCCACCTTTTTTTCATCATCTATGGCTCTTTTATCATTGAGATCGATATACCTTAGAAAATAGCGACTCATCGTTATTTTCATTCTCCAAGCAACCTGTCTTTTTTTATGTACATAATTGCTATTTTGCCAGCTATCTTCTTCAGTCGAGCTTAGTAAGGTATTAAAGAGATTATCCAAAAATTCAAAAAAATCACTTCCAATAAAGAAATTTTGTTCACCCTTCTTTTCTTTCTGTGCCCGACAGCTGACATTAAGAATCATTTCCAATGCTACTAGGTAGGCAAGCAGATCTTCACTGCTATTTAACCATTCTTTTAAAGCATGAAAAATTGTTGTGCCGGATAAGCCGGCTTCTTCACATAATCTGAGTTGTTTGCTGATAACTTTCCATGGATTAAAGGGATAAGTGACGGGAACAAAATAGATATTTTCCATATACCATTCAAGAATGTCTTTCAAAGTCTCAGGATAAAGTTCCAGCTTTCCCAGCATCTTGGTGGAAATTCCTTCTTCAATTCTTTGTTTTATGGATTCTTGAATTAATGATCCATTAAGCAGGACAGGTAAATCACTCAAGACTGAATCAAGGTTGGGGGTAAAAATATGCTTCTGTGCAAAATCAATCAATTCCTTATTTGGAGGGGATATATCAATAAATTGCTTATTTGGCGGGGATATGTACATGACTTCTCTGAACAATCTTTGAGAATAGAAAAAATCCTTCTGCAGTGTATACGATGCTTCATTAGCCGCAGGATACCAGATATTATGCACATCTGATTCAATATCCTTTGCTTTTTTTTCTATGAATTGCTTGGAAAACCCCGATACATCGACATCTTCCAAAATATTCTTTATTGCAGCCATTCGTAAACTTGGAAAAGGGGCCAGAATAAGCTCGTGGAGAAGATATATTGTTTCAGATTTTTTTCCTGAAGAAGGCGGCACTATGATCAAGGGGCCTGAGGGGGTATATTCAGGTTCATTCCTCCTGGTTTCGAGTAAATTGAGTAAATTAACCACTATATCATCTTCCGGCTCTTTAAGGATATTTATCCCTTTTGAAATAATGAGACCAAATTCGATTAATATAGGATGTAATTCCGGAGCTATAATATTGGGATCTTTACCTTTTTTTCCATAAAAGGCCTTTAACATCCTCAAGGCCATTGTTCGCCTTTCCTTCTCTTGATCAAAATTTTCTCTGATAAATTCAAGAGTGGATTTGCACGAGGCAACTCTTTTTTCATGATCATAGCCAAAAGTTTTAAAATAAAGGTCCAAAAGCCCATGTAACTTGATAGCCATTTTTGAAGCAAAAGTTCGAGTAAATATTTGTGTGTAGAGGATATCATCAAGAGCAGGCACATACCTTTTACGAATTTCTTCTTTCATGTATTTTGGAGATCCGGGTAAAGCTTGCCGGAAAACCTTTTGTGTAATTTTCTCCCTATTCTCGCTTGTAAAATCATCATCCTGCCAGATGACTACAAGGGTATCCACCCAGCGATAAATCCACTCCAGATGAAATTTAACACCGATCGGCAATGGCGGTTCTATCGGCACCGGACCTAAGGAAAGCCCGACATCTTCCATACATTTATGGCCATAATCAGCAATTATGTTTAAAGGCTTACCAAGAGGGTTCTTTTGATAAGCTTTAGCAAAAAATACTAAAACGTCCACATCAGGAATTAAGAAACGATACCGCCATTGGCAGAGCTGTAAGAAATGATTGGCGTATTCTTCAATAGATATTTTTCCTTTCTCATACAAATCTGTTAACAAGGCGTCTGTACCGAATTGTCTATTTACCAGTTTCTGTGTGGTAAGTATTTGTATTGCGCGGTCATCAGTCAACAAAAACAAGCCTGTATCTTCTGCATATTTTGCCGAAGATACGGCAGCCTCAAAAAAGGGATTTTGAAGATCGATTTTATCATTTGCATCAAATTGAGGATGGACCTCTTTGAAAACTTTAAAATTTTTTAATGATTGAGGTAGATCCTTGTGCCATTCCCCAACTTTCTGTCCAAAATCAAATGCCCGGACAGCGTTTTGTATATAATTGGCTGTAGCCCTCTCCACAACCAATTGAGTACCTGCATCCAATAAAAGCGGTAGCAAGGCATATTGTTCCATCAACATTAAAGTTGTCTCTGCGATCAAAATCCGTGGGGTATCATCAAGAACGGCTTTTATGTCTTCCTTAATAATTTCAGATTGTCCTTGTATAAAAGGCATAAGCTCTTGTGCCCTCTTCTCACTCAATTTCCCTCTTCTATATAAATAATCAACGATCTGAGGAAGGCGAAAAACAGGAACTTCAATGAAATCCTTCAGTTCTTCTTCTTTCGTATAATTATCTATAAGGGGAAACCCTTCCAGTCTGGCCAGTCTTAAGTTACGTTTTGAAAAATTATCATTATTGATATTCTGTTTTTTAGAAAGTGCAGGTGCAAGAAAATCCCGTATTTGGCCCATTTGAAGTTTTTCATTTAGTGATCGAAGTGCTTTTTCTTGAGAAAGTTGAGAATGACCTATTCGCTTGCGGTCTTTTGCTAGGATACTTTTTAAAATGAAGGGATAATAAACCTTTGAGTACCTTTCTTTTAGTTTCTCTAACAGGTTAAGACGATGAATGGTGATCAAGGCATGATAGTCAATAATGATTTCATTGGCATCCTGTGGGGCATTAATGGGAACCAATCGGTTTACACCTTTTTCAGTGAACTCCACCTGCAAGCTGTTAGTAGAATAAATAGTATAATCGCCCCACTCATCAAAATTGGAAGGTAGTGGTTGAGTTCTCACTGCCCAATCCAAATAAAGGGGCATATTCTGTTGTTCACAAAATATAATACGAGGAATTCGGCCCCATTGATATAATTTTTTTAATTCCTTAAGAGATTCTTTCCTTTGTCTAAACACTTCTACTACTTTTTCAAAAGAAACTTTGGCAAAAACATTTTCAGGAACTTTACCCTCTTTTCTTAAGGCCTCCATTCGTGAAAGGGACCTTTCCGCCTCATTTTCCCGGCCTATTCTATAGCCTAAGTCAATATGCTTGAAAAGCAAATCCGGATCATCTTCAAATTTGTTCCAACAGCCTTCCAATAATTCGAAAGCATCCTCATATTTTCCATCGAGTTCGTATATATGATGGGCTAAAGCCAAACAACCAAGGTGAAGGCTTTCTGTGCAGTGGATAAAGGGTTCAATTATTTTTAAAGCTTCCGGCAGATTATCTCTTAAAACCAAAATTTCAGCCAATTCTAGAGCATACTCAGGGCTTTGAGGGAATTTGGAGACAAGATGCCGGCAAGCATTTTCAGCTTTCTCGAATTGACCCAAATTGCGTGCCGCCCTTGCTTTGATACTGACAGCCTGCCAATCATCCAACCCCATGGACTCTATTTGTTCAGAAATTTTCAAGGCTTCAGGTGTATCTTGTTGCTTTGTTAAAACATATAATAGCTCTTTTAGGGTTGCAGGATGTCGAACCAATCGAGTAGATTCCTGGAGGAGTTGCCTGGCTTTCTCCCATTTCTCTTCCTCTATGGCTGTTTTAGCCCGAAGGTATTTGATTTTGGCTGTTATTCCTGAGGAGGGATTTTGTGTTTCTATATCTTCAAGTAGTAGCTTTATTTTACCTGAATCTTTATTTATATAATGAAGATAAGCTCTTAAAAATTTTCGATATAAATTATCAGAAGGAAGTATTTTATCAATAAGAACCATAGCGTCATCAAGGCAATCAAAAGATCTCCCTATTTCAAAGGCTGCTCCGGCAACCTCCTCCCTCTCTTCATTTGTATCTGCAAGCTCATAAGCTTTTTGCAAGGCTTGCCATGATTTTTCTTTATCTTTTAAGGAGAAGGCTTCAAAATTGGCAATTTCTACAAAAACCCATGCTTTATCAGGATAATCCTCTGAAAGTTGTAAGATAAGCCCTTTGAAAAAATCATGGAAAGAATCCTTAAGTGAATCATGGAAAGAGGACAGTCTATTTGAAACACGAATAACAACTTGCTCATTAATTGGCCTTATTGACATTAGTTCCATTGCAGCTTTATCGGACCGTTCCCATTTTTGTAAAAGATAGGAAACCTGCATATCTATTTCCATTGCGAGAGTAGCGAAGTAACTAGATTTTAAATTATGCCGTGGGAAAAATTCAAAAAGTAAGTCTATGTAACCAAGTGTTTTTTGGCAAAGACTTTTCCCCTCTTCGGTCACCTCATCAGGATATATAGTGGTGAACATTGGTTTTCCGGTTAGAAATAGTGCATGACGATACAGTGCATCCGCCATAACACAGCAGATTTCCTCGTAAAAGGATTCATTCTCAAAAGGTGAATTACTGAGACTGCCAGCTCGTTTTAATTGCTCGAATTTTTTAATCGTCTTCCGAAATAACTCTTCTGCTTCCTGTATATGATTAGTATGAATTTGGGCGTATAGTCCTTTGCATACCCAGGGGCTAGAGATTTTATGCGTTGAAACAAAATCATAAGCCTCCTTAAAACGCATGAGACCCAGCAGGAAAGCCAATCTAAGAGAAATTGTCTTATCTTCATTGGATTTTGACAGTAAGTCTACTGCCTGTTCTGTCTCTCCCTTAAAAAAATGTAATTTGGCCTCGACACGCAATAGCCTCTCTTGCCGTTGTTTTTTATCGGAAAGGTTATTAAAAATTGTGCTTAATTTCTCATACGCACCATCGGCTCTGTGCCTATCCTCTTTTTTTTCTGAATGTAATAAGGCATCAATGACGGTGATCCACCCCTCAAACTGGGCTTCCAATGAAAGAGGATATTGAGGATTTTTTAAATGTCGGATTAATATCTCCGCGTTTTCTAATATTATTGATATAGATGGGAGCCGTCCATTTCCTCTCACATTTTTGCAAAGTTCCAATGTCTTTTCATCTTGGAGACTATCAACTACTTTTTCAAGGGTACTTATAGTCTGGAGGGTATGTTTTATATCTCGGTGAGATGGGTCTTCCTTTATTTTTTTTTCTAAAGCTTTTTTTTGTAGCTCTCTCAGGGAATCCTCAATCTCATCATATTTCTCTATAGGAACTACGAAAAATCCATGGTCTTTTATAAACCACTCGCAAAGTGCCTCAAAATCAGCTAGGTCTATATCAAATTGATCATTAGATTTTTGATTTTCAGGTGTTTTGAGAAAGATAAAGGGCTGCCTTCGAAAATCGTCAAAGAGACCCAAGACATGCTCATCCATCTCTTTCAATCGTGGATCATCGAAACTTGTTCCTAAAAAAAGTATAGTTTTATAAGATACTTCCCCGTTGAACCAATCCATAAATTCTTTATGATCAGATTTGAACCCTTTATAATCTTTTGAAGTAATGACTAAAGAAGTGAGGGAATCTATGTCCCCATGCAATTTGACAATAGTTTTCCGGGTAGGATCAATAGTGTTAATGTCTTTATCATTTATAATGACGTGTGGTGAAAAGCCGTATTTTCTAAAGGCGTCTTCTAACAGATGATCATAGTTAGTGGTAATAAATAAATTTACATCAAGCGAAACGATATTATCATGCAGAGAGGTGATCGTATCCGGCCGAGAGATTAAGCGCTCGGCAATTTTTTCACGAAAAGATAGTGGGCCGATTTTCCGTTCCAACCCAGAGGCAAGTCGGAGCAAATTCGTATCTTTGGTTTGAATTTGGTAATCCTTTAATAACCCATCGATTAAATCTTTCCATGAAGGCAAACCAGCCGAAATGGAACACCCTGCGCCTATAAATATGGCCATTCTTCTCTTATTAATTTCTTCAGCCAAAAGAGATATTGCTCTTATTTTTTCCTTTATTTTGTCCATTTTATACTATGAAGAGTCCAAAAATAGATTTAAAACCTCATCAAATTACATCGATTCTCTATTTATCAAAATTTTACAAAATACTATCAACTATTACAAGAAAATAAAATAAAATTCATGTTAGAGTACATATTTAATAGAATGAAAAAATTTCTTATTTCTGGTAAAAAGGCATCTAAAATCATTAATTGCCTGGATAAGGGATGTAGTCAAAGGGAATAAGGCTTTGCAACGTTTTCACATTATACTTCCCCGTCTCAAACATTTCATTTGCATCTTCAAAATAAACGACATTTCTATTCACATTTGCATCTTCAAAAATCCCGTTTATTTTTTAGTTAGGGCTATGCCGCAGGAAAACAACCCTCGGAAGGGAGGGGGAAAATTGGTGGAAATATAAAAGCGGGAGGAAGAATTTTTAAAAAAAAAGATCACTGTCTGGTAACAGTAATTCTTATCCGGCTGATCTCCAATGAATTTCTTTAATTTTTGCGGAAAAAGATAGTGAAAAAACTTTGTATGATGGCTCAGAAATTGAGATTTGAAGTTTTGAAGTTGTATCGTTTTCTCTAATAATCTAGTAAGAGTAATGTCAAAGATTGCATAGCTATGTTCCCCTCAACTAAATTCTTTAAGAAGAAAATTGGTAAAGTCTATAAGCGCACCTATAGATGTTCGCATATGAATTGATAGACTTTTAAAAAATCTATGTTATAATAATCCTTTGGACTAAAATATGAGGTACATTATGACTCATACCAGAGGAAAACCATTAAGCTCAGAAGTTAAAAA
>JAUWIR010000305.1 GCA_030605265.1 Pseudomonadota bacterium
AAAGAAGAGTGTACTTTGCGGGCTGTCTGTACCAGGGCCAAGGTTGATTCAACCAAGGTCTTAGCCAAAACCTTAAACCATGAAGAAAAAGAAAGATTCCGCCAAGCTGAAGGAGAATTATATCACCTACCCATTATCATTGATGATACCGGCGGGATCACAGTGGATGAATTCAGGAGCAAGGTCAGACGCTGTAAAAGCCTTTACCCTGAGCTTGCCTTTGTGGTCATTGATAATCTCCCCCTTATGTCTTACAAGGATGCAGACAATGAAGCCCAGCGCATAAGAAACACTGTGGCAGAACTGAAGGTTTTTAATCTTCAAATCGGGGTCCCTTTTTTCATCCTAACCCAATACAGCTACCACATCAGAAAATCTGCCAATCGAAAGCCTCAGAATGACGACATTATCGGAAGCTCGGCTGTAATGCAAACAGCCACTCATGTCTGGCACCTTTACTCATCGGATGGGGTTACAGAGAAATACAACCCTTATGCCATGGGCTCAGCTTTCCACAGTGATGAAAACGAAGTTAAGCTCCTGATATTGGGCAAACAACGCTATGGCCCTTTGGGAGAGATCCCCCTTCTTTGGCATAAGAAGTATACCCGGTTTGGAGATTATCCGCCTTTTTAGGAGAGAAAACATAATGAACGAACAAGTCAAAGCACACTATAAGCCCATATTTGATCAGGAGAGGGATTTCTATAAAGAACAACTTGGAGTTCCCATTCCTCAAAACTCCTGGTTTTATAAGCAGCAGATTTTTCATGGAGTGCGACTCTATTGTTCATTCAAGATCACTGACCGGGGATTCCAGATAGTGCGCCTGAATAAATTTGCGAAAAGATTCACTATAGTCCAAAAGTCCCTTATTGACAAACCTCTTATCCCTACTCAATCATCAATCTCAAAATCTATGGCCTTAAAATCCATAATTCCAAAATCCATGCCCATAATTCGTGATTTGATCAAACAGCATGAGCCAAGACTCATAGCCATGGAAAAGGAGGCTATCGATTTTATCCGGGACGTAGACCAAAAATTTCCCATTTTCAAATACATTGGCTTCTCAACAGGCAAAGACAGCATGGTGGTAGCAGAATTGGTCAGGCGTGCCATCGGCAAAATCCCCATTCTGCATAACGACACAACTATCGAGATTCCTGATACAGAGGCTATGGTCATAAAATTTCAGCAAGTTTATGACTGGCCTATTACCATTGCCAAACACAAAAGAAGCTTCTATGAAGAGCTCACTATTCATTCCTTCCCTTCGGCTAGGCAGCGATGGTGTTGTGAGATCATGAAAAATGAAGTGATTATGGAGTATGTAGGCGGAAGGCCAGCTGTAGCCTTCCTTGGCATAAGAGCAGCCGAAAGCCCCTTGCGGGCTAAAAGGGACCGGGTTGATCAAAACAATCCATAAACCTTCTTGTCAAGTCTGCTCTCCCAGGCCACCCGGTGACGGTTTGGTGACGGTCTTTATGTGACGGATTTTTTCTCCCTCGAAAACTTCTTTCAAATTTTCGGTTAAAATCCGGGTATATTTTTTGGTCATATTTATATTTTTGTGCCCAAAAGCAAGAGCAATTTCTTCATGATGAAAGCCAGCTTTAATCCTCTGACATGCCCAGCTATGTTTTACCGCATTATAAAGCGTGATTTGAATACCTACTTTTTTGGTTGCCATACCCCAAATTTGATGTAACCAAGAGTAATGATAATGCTCCCCATGCTTGTTGGTGAAAACATATCCATTAATTGTGCGAGGTTGATCTTTTAGAATTTTCATCATTTCATCGGTGATATACAAAAACCTCCAATCATTAGTTTTTGTAGCTTCTTTTAAAATCCGTGCACTATGAGTCCTTTTGATTGTTAAAATTCTATTTTTATAATCCACACAATCCCATTTTAAGGCGGTTATTTCTGAAATGCGGCATCCACAAAGAAACAGGAATTTAAATATAAGCTTATCATGATCTTTTATTCCGAGTAAAATCTTTTCCTGATCCTGCTTATCAATCCATTTAAAAGGTTTTTCTTCGGTCTTAATTTGAGGAAATATGGGAATTTTAGCTATGTCTTCCCATCTCCAGGCACTTGTAAATAGTTTGTGCAACACTGCCATAATTTGATGTTTATAATTGCTACTCAACTTTAAATCATTCAAATACTTATAGAATTTTACAATCTGAGCGCTTCGGATTTCCCTTAAATCCAATTTGCCAAAAAAGGGAACTAAATATTTACTGATTAAATAAGTGTTTTTCTTTTCTGTAGCTGGGGCGGGCCAATCACTTTTTATTAATTCAACCCAATTCCAAATATACACCTCAAATTGATATTTTATTTGATCAGCCTTCACGTAAAATGTAGGGTCAAAAGTATGGTCATCAATCTCTCCCCGGATTCTCTCTAATAGCCTTTTGGCCCGGTTATAGGAGTCAAGTGTTTCACCGCTTTTATCCTTGAAAAGCCGAATTCTTTTTCCTTTCCAATGAAAATCAACTATGTATTTCTCTGGCATAGTAAAACACTGTGGGCAGCCTATTCCTTTGGTTGTCGTTGCCCATTTTCCCCCACACTTACCGCACTTTCCTTTTCCCCTTACTGAACCTATCATGCAGATATCCTCCTTTTTTGGATTGCTTTCTGAAGAATATAGCATGATTGGTTTAGTGAAAGTCAATTCAGTATTATATAACTGCCCTACAAGCTGCAATTGAAGCTTTGCTATTTGCGCTTGAAGTGCCTCGATTTGACTTTCTTTTTGTGGGAGAACTAAAGTTTCCATAAAATATTTACAATAAAAAATCTTTTGTTAATCATATTTGAAAATTTTATCTCATCCCGGCATACTGCCTTTGGCTTCGCCTTGCTTCCTGCTTTGTAAAAAACTGCTCTATCTGGTCGCAAGCCTCACCTTTCCTCATGTTTGCCGGGTTAATTCCTAATCTTTTGAGTAAATCAATTTGCTTTTCACTCGCTGGACGATTCCGCCAAGGTGAATCTTTTCTTGAAAATGATCTACTTACCTGCCTGGCATGATCCTCAATAATTCCCATTGCATATCCAATTTCAAGTGATTTGGGATAAAATGGCTTCGGATGTTCTCCTCTCTTGAAAAGAAATATTTTATATTTGCCATTATCAGGAGCCAATGCACCATAAAGGCCAGGTCCGATAGGTAGTCTCCACTCATTTCCGACTTGTATCCATCGAAAACTACTCTTTCCAAGTAAGTCATATTCCTCCAAATTGCCTATTGGCTTATTGATAGCTGAAGAGCCTCTTTCCCTCCATTCAATCTCCTCCTCGACTTCCAAAAGGGATTCCCCTTGGCCCATCTCGTTAAAGCCAAGGCCTAAGAGAGTAGGCAACGCGCATATATCGTGTGAGCGATCGGTAAAATTAATTACTACACAATCGCTTTTTCCAGGATGTTTTCTTGTACCCCGACCGACCATCTGAGTGAAAAGAGTCATGGACTTAGTCGGCCTGGCCAAGAGGATGCAGGATATCGAAGATTCATCATATCCCTCGGTTAAAATATTACAATTAGAGAGCACTTGAATTTTACCATCTGAAAAAGCCTGTAAGAGTTCTTTTCTCTCATCATCAGGAGTTTTCCCTGATAGGGCTCTTGCCTCTATGCCATGAGAAAGAAAAACATCTGTTAAATCATGAGCATGTTGGATTCCGGAGGTAAAGGCTATGGCCTTCCGGCCTTCGGCATATTCCAGGTAGGATTGAATTACTTTTTCGTTTCGAGAAGGCGTATTGACCAAAATAGAAAGCTCTCTCTCGATAAAATCACCATTACGAGTCCTTACCGTGGTCAAATCTACGCCCGTATTAGACTTATAGCCTCTGATATCGCTAAGAAATCCACCCTTAACCATAGTTCTGATTGAGGATTCATAAACAATTTTCTGGAATACGTTCCTTAATCCTATTTTGTCGGATCTACGAGTAGTTGCTGTTACCCCCAGCAATAACTTCTCTGGGTTATCATCCATAAAACCAAGATAACTAATTGATTCTCTATAGGTTTTTGCGCAGCCATGATGCGCTTCGTCGATAATACAGAGAGAAAAATTTTCTGCGGCAATCTGTTTTAGTCTTTTTTCTCGACAAATAGTCTGGATACTGGCTATGACCACATTCTTATCTTGAAAATCATTTTCTTTGGCTTTTACGATGCCTATTTTGGCTGTCGGCCAAATCATCCTGACTTTATCCTCGGCCTGGCGTAAAAGCTCGTCTCTGTGCGCGATAATCAAGGTCTTTGCCCCTAATTGTTCGGCAAGTGAGGCAAAAATAATTGTCTTTCCAGTGCCTGTAGGAAGGGAGATCAGAGGACGGGTTATATTTTCCTTATCCCTGGCCTCGATAACGGCACCGATAGAATCGTTTTGGTAGTCGCGCAACTGAATTGATCCACTCATATTTTAATATCCTCTTCCACCTGACCGAAATAATATTCATTTTCATCAACGCCTAGTTTTTTGAAAAGCACCCAGTCAAGGAATTCATGAGGATAATCACGAAAAGTATTGGTTTTAAAATCATATTCGAGAGGAATAATTATTGGTGACTTATAATTTTTATTCTTATCAATTTTTAAGAGATTGTAGTATTTGCCTTCGTGCTTGCGGCGATAAAGTAGCCATATGTCATATGCTTGTCGTTCAATATCGGCACCCTCGGCCAGATGTTCCTTTGATGGTTCCTTCTCTTTATCAAATTTTGCCAGTCTGTTAAGCTGATGAAGAACGAATATAGGCTTTTTAAATTCTCTGGCTATTTCTCTGAATTTTTCCATCATCCGCTTATACTTTAGCTGTTCTTCCTTTGCAGCTTCAGTAAGATTAACTAATTGATCTATAATTATAAAATCAATCTTACTGCTGTATCTATTGACAAGGTGATAAATATAATCCGGAGTTATTTCTCCAATTTTTCCAGTCACAATGGTGACATTTACGTTTTCACTTATCATCGATTTATATAGCCTCAGTGCTGTTCGATCTCGTCCTTCCTCAATAGCAAGGTGTAGGATTTTTTTATCTTGATTATTCTTGGCAAGGGTTATGGCAAAAGAAGTTTTACCGGCATCTGAAAGTGAACCGATCACAATTACAGAATCTTGTAATATTTTGCTCTTTTCATCCAACTTATCAATTCCCGTCCTTAGCACTCTTTTAAATTCACCGTTTTGGATAGCTGTTTTTAATAATGTAAGTGATTCCTGATAACTGTAAATATTGAAAACTTTTTCAAGATTCACGCTCTGTTTTTTTGAAAATACATCACATTGTTTTTTGTCACACCAAGGTGATAAAGAAGTACAGCTTAAAAAATTGCCAGCTCTACTCAAGGCGGAATCGATAGTTCTTCTGATCTGTTTTATGTCTTGCCGCTCACTATCTGAGTAACTTTTGTAAGCTAAGTCTATTAGTTGATTATATATTTCTTCTTCCTTCTTGAATTTTTTCAAAAATCTGGCAAGTAGGTAAATAGTATTATTCCGTGTCCCAGGCGGGAGTCCCTCTTTAAAAATTAGCTTAATGCATGGGGGATATCCCCCGGTATATTCGTTGATAAGATTTTTTCTCTTCTCGAAATTCTCGATATGCTTCCAATGTTCTGTCCTGGCATCATCAAAAGTTTTTTTCATGACAGGGTCATCAATATAGCTGCTATAGATGTTCGCATATGAATTGATAGACTTTTAAAAAATCTATGTTATAATAATCCTTTGGACTAAAATATGAGGTACATTATGACTCATACCAGAGGAAAACCATTAAGCTCAGAAGTTAAAAA
>JAUWIR010000339.1 GCA_030605265.1 Pseudomonadota bacterium
CACTGAGAAAAGTTGTTCTTGAATTTAAAGTAGTTGATACAATAGCACCAATTAACGAGGCACAATTGATAACCTATTTGAAATTATCCGGGATGAAGGTAGCCCTATTGGGCATCAGTATGGAAACTGTATTTTTTATTAACGCAGAGACGCAGAGGTCGCAGAGACTCGCAGAGTTTTAAATTTTTATTTATTTTTCTAATTTATTGACGACTCGCTCAACCCCATTACATAATAGCTCAGAATGAAAGTTAATGATTAATCCCAGATGTTTATTGCTTAATCTTAAATAGGTTAAAAGTTTGGGCTTGTCAATTGGCGATAATTTTTCCTTTGCCTTTAAATCAACAATGACTTTATCTTCCACCAATAAATCTAAACGTAAATCTGTACCAAGCTTGGTCCCTTTGTATGGGATGAGAACATTCTGTTGTCTTGTAAATTTAGTTCCCCTTA
Organism: Pseudomonadota bacterium; assembly: GCA_030605265.1. Taxonomy (GTDB): domain Bacteria; phylum SZUA-182; class SZUA-182; order DTGQ01; family DTGQ01; genus JAUWIR01. Next base: position 457 of record JAUWIR010000339.1, read on the forward strand.
GATACAACTCATGACAAAGTGCATCTTCATAAACCGATTCCAAAAGTCCAGGATCTAAAATCCGATGAACTTCAATAGCGGCTCCAATAATTTTTTCTGATATTTCGTTTTCATGCATAATTTAAAAGCATAGGAACTTTCATTTTTTTTATGCGGAGTTTCAGCCTTTGTGCCTTTGTGCCTTTGTGCCTTCTTTTAATTAATTTAAAAAATATTTTTTTCTCTGCGTGCTCTGCGAACTCTGCGTTTATAAAATATCTAATATTTACAATCGTAATGGATAAGCACAAAGGTCAAAATCCTTATTATAAAATAGTACAGACAATCAAAAATGTTAACTGCTAATAGTTTTTTTTTAAAACAACTATAAAATTAAATAGTTACCCTTCGAAGAAAATTTTTCAAAAAAAACCCCCACCTCTTCTCTCCTTCTTGCAAAGGATATAGAGGTGGAGGATAGAAAAGCTTTATCTTGTCTAAGGGTTTTTACTGAATAGTAAATTTTATTTCTGCCGTGGTCCCCTCACCATAACCAAGCGCTGCTTTGGCCGAGTATTCCCCGGGAATAAGTTTTTTTCTGATAACTGCAGTCATTGCTCCTCCGGTGTGGGGAAGAAGGACTTTTGTTTCCAGCTTCAAGGGGCCCTCAACAACTTTATTATTATACATATCCCGGATCACCACTTGCCCCTCGGGCCTTATTTCAATAGGGCCTTTATTTTGAATCTCCAAGAAAAATTCCTGATTTCCTATTTCCTTTTTTGAACACTCAAAATTGATGATTTCAACCTCAGGCTTAACCTCGCCCGGGATTTTGGCCATGACCATGACCCAATTTTTTTCTTCAGGGCCTTCTCTGGTTGCCGATTTCTCAACCACCACCAAAGCGTATCTATGCCCGGCTTTTGCTGAGGAAGGGGCCTTCACTTTTAAAGAAACTGTCTGAGAGAGTCTTGGCCCGATATGGTAATTACGCTTATCAAACATTATCCAATCGGAAGCGGAATAGGGTGTTGAGCCCTCGTCCTTGATAACAATGTCGCCCTCCCGCCCATACTCAAAATCTTTCACTGATAAATTCACTTGTACGGGCTGATCATTGGTATTGGTGATTTGAAAATAGGCTAAGCGAGAACCGCCTGCCGGACACTCCAGCTCAAGATAGGGTGGAGAAATTTCCAAGAAACCTGCAATAGGGCTTTTAATTTTTGAGGCCATCTCTTCGGTGATCAGTACTTTCTGTTTCTTGCTTACACTTTTAGCGCCGTATTTCATGGTGGCAATCACTGTATATTCGCCCGGGAAAAGGGGCTTGTCACATTTTCCATAGAAAGCCACCTTGGCCCCTGGAAGAAGTCTCTTTCCTTCTTTTTTCTTTTTTTTATTCTGTTCTTTCCCTTTTTTGCTTTCCCGATTTAAGTTGGTATATAAATCTAAGGTGGTGATCATCCTTCCAGAAGAATCTCGAATAAGGGCCCGCCCCTGAGCACGCAAATTAATCTGCGAGCTGTTTTTCATCATCACCTTAATAACAGGGGTACCGTCAGGAGAACTCACTAAATCAAGCTCACTAAGTTCAGCCCGGGGGTTGATTTTTCTTCCCTTAATATCAAGATTTACGCACACCGCATACCGAAGATTAACCCTTGCACCGGCTACTTTTTTTCTGTCCTTGATCTCAACCATTATCACGGCAATCTTGCTTCCCGAGCTTCCACGGGGTACCAGGACTTCTCCCTTTATGGGAATGTTGCCGCCTGCCGGTACAATAACATCTGTTTTATCCAGCTTTATCCATTGCGCGCATGAATAAGGGGTCTTGCCGGCATCTGTAAAATCCATACCTCCGTCTTCCCTTTGAAAGGCGTCCATTACAGAAATATGAACCGGCGTTGCCTTTTTTGAAGTTGAAGTAGAATAAACAAATAATTCGAATTCCCCTTTTTTATCCGAAGGAATTTCAAGATTTATTTCCAGCGGTCGAACACCAACACTCCCCTCTGCATAAGGTGAAAAATAACAGCCTACAAGACAAATTATCATCAACCACAGGGGCCAAAAGAGAAAATCATACCTATCATTCCTATAGAGATTCAACATTTTCACTCCTTATGTGTCCTTACACCTAAAAATAGAAAAAAGGGCGGGATTTTATTTCCGCCCTTTTTTCATTCATGAATGAATGTGTACTCTCCTCATGAGCTTCATCACGAACAAGAATAACCATCTTGTTCCTTGCTCTTTCTATTAAGGAGCATCATACCTATGGCCTTATGTTAAATCCAGGCCTATGGTTACCGTAACCTCAGCAGTATACTCAGCTGCAGGCTCGTTGCCGTTGCCGACAGCTCTTCCGTAAAGATAAACTGTGGAAAGACCTACACCTATATTTGGATACGTATGAATTAGAGTTGGTGTCGTACCTACACCCGTCAAGTCTACTTTAGCATCATTAGCACTTGAAACAGCGTTCCAATCATTGAGACTTGTTGTGTGTACTGCAATCCATGTCTCATCCATGCGATCAGTTGCAGCTGTATTATATAATTCCGTTGCTTCAATTTTCAAATCAACATTAGTTATAGTTCCGCAATTTATTTCAAAACTATCTTTCGCACATCTTACTTCTGATGATCCATTATTTAAAAAGTACCCGCTATCAACCGAAAAATCATCTGCACTAAGCTCAAAATAAAGCGTGTCGGCATTATAGCTAATAGTAATAGTAGGAGTAATAACTGCTACTGCATCAATAGTTATGGAATCAGTACCAGTTGCCCCAGATAAGACTATTGCTTCATCTTCGGTATCATAATCCGCCATTGCCGCACTCGCAAAACAAACCACTACTAATAATGTCATAAAAAACATTAAATACTTTTTCATTTTCCTCATCTCCTTACTTAACTTAACCTCATTTACACGTGAACCTTAAAACAAATAAAAATCAAAAAACCGGTTTTTAAATCCTTATAAAATTTTTTCGCAGGGGATATCTGCTCAACTTCTACATCCTCTCACCTCCTTATAAAAAACTTTGATGTATAAAAACTCCCCCACCTTTCTAGGCCCGTTACTCAGCACCAATAGTCTGAGTGCCGGGCTTAAATGCCTGTCCTTCAATCTTTACCAATCCGGCATACAGGTAAAGGTGATCGGCCCTTTATAACTGCCTGCCTCATTATCCATGGTAGTGTGTAATTTAAAGAACACCGTACCAATCTCCTCATATTTACCCACAGGGCCTCTTAGTATATCTCTTTTCTTGCTTAAATCAGTATATTGACGCTTTTTCTTAAGCATCACTTTTGCTCTTCCCACCTCAGATTTACATTTGATAAATAAAGCCCCATTATCAATTTGCTTGCCAGTGCCGTCGTCAATGGTTAAAGGATCAGCTTCAACTGCTATGTTCCAATTGGCAATATTTGTGCCAACAAATACCTTAATGGGTTGATCCCCCTTATGAAGACCCGGATGGTACACATTAAAGAGAATATGATCAGGATCTACGTCCATCAGGATGGAGGGTTGGATGACTAAGTCCATAAATAAGTCCTCTTTTTGGCCGTCCTCATAGATAAATTGCAGGAGCCCGCTGTAGCGCCCCGGTGTATCCATCCAATTAGTTGTAACTGAAAACCGAAGATTCCGCTTTCTAAAGTGAAAAGATTTACCCTTTAAAATTTTAGAAAGAGGCCGGTTGTTTATAGATATACGCTTGGCAGGGATGACATCTCCCTGCTCTGTTTTTAATTTTTTCTGTAATATCAATCCGCTGAGCCGCGGCCCGAAGATAGGCGCCTTTGCCCTGGCTGTGTAAATCAAGACCCTCTGTGAGGCCTGAAATGAGATATTTTCAACAGATAATCTTCGTATTATTTCTGCTGGTTTCGGGCTTATGACTAATTTAATATTAAGAGGTGGGCCACCTTCAGGTGAAATCAATCGCCCTTTATACTCTCCGGGAAGATAATTTTCTTCAAGTAAAAATTTAAATTCTATTTGCGCTATTTCCTGCCCCGGTTCTTTTATGAGGCCTCCTATAGCCACCAGCCTGGGGATATGTGCCGGCATAAACCCCTTTGTATGAGGAGTATTTATGAGAAGGCACTCAGCCGGTATTTCCCCTTTTCTTCCCTCAAGTGGTGTGGCAAAATAGTTTAATGCCCAATCTTTTTGTCGAGAAACAGCAAATAATTTTACCATTTTGTTTTCTTCGATTTCGCCTTTTACCTTTTCATTAATAGAAAAATGTATTTCACTTTCCGACAACCATACTCTAAAACCTTGCGCACCTGAGGCGCCGGGCATTAAACATAGCATGAGCATCACTAAAAAAATGTCTATAACATAAATACATATATCTTTAATAAATTGTCCTTCCCTTAAAAAAAAATAAAATAGCAATAACATTATACATATTAAAAAATTACGTTTGTTTTATATATAGCAAAATATATGCCAACTAATTTTTAAATTTTATATATATTTTTATAATTAAAGCACCTATCTCATAAAAAACAAATTTGATTAAAAAAAATATATTATGCCTTAGTCTATATCCCAGGGGCATTTAAAGGTACATAAAATTTATTACATAATTTATTGTTTTATTCATAAAATGCATCAAATCAATAAGTTGAATAAAGTCATGCTCACAATTATTTGAATAATATACATAATATATATTATATAAAAGGTTGCCTTAAATCAAATTAATCAGCCTTAAGCGAAATATTAAATAAATTCAATTGCATGTGAAAATAATTACATAATTTATAAAAGTTATTTAAACAATAAGTTAAATAATGTAATATGTAATTTTTTTCACATATGAAATTAAGTATTATCCAAGTATATGGTGCCATTTTAATGAAAAGGGACATTGTGTCATTTTTTATTGACTCTTCTATAATTCCTACCGCATAATAATTATAGCATTAAAAATGAGAAACACTACCCATGTTTTAAGAACTTATCGCCCTTCGGTCAGACAGATATGCTTTGATTAATCCTTTGAAATAAAGTTCCTTATTAACGCAGAGACGC
>JAUWIR010000368.1 GCA_030605265.1 Pseudomonadota bacterium
AGACTTTCGACACCCCGGGGATATAACCGACGCCAGGAGGCTTGATGTAAGCGGCGATATTATTCACCCAAGTCACCATGTTCTTGAGCAGTCCTATGAGACTATTACTGCAGGGATTCGCACACTCCTTGGCCGTATTGCCTGCTTTCGGGGGCCTGTAGGCTACAATGCCCTGGCGCCCTTGGGCAAGGAGGCAAGCCCGTCGGTTGATGAAGGGCTTTATGAGCTCACCTCCCGCGGCCTCATTCATCACGATCGCATCACCAATCGTTTTGATCTCCATCCAATTGTGCGCCGCTATGCTTACGACCGCCTTACAGAAAAAGAACGAAGCGCCTCCCACACACGCCTTCGCGACTATTTTGCCGCCGTGCCAGCACCTGACAGCATAAAAAGGACCTTGCACCTGTAATCGAACTTTACCACCATACAGTAAGGGCAGGGATGTACGATGAGGCATGTCAAATTTTTTATGACCGGATAAATAAGCCTACTTTCTACCAGTTTGGCGCCTACAATTTAAGAATAGAGCTTCTTCGCTCCCTCTTCCCTCCCGGGGGGCATGGTCAGAATCTGAAAAGGCGCTATCGAGTGCCCTTGAGGTATTTGTGAAACAAAAACATTTACAAACCCAGGGCCTTACCTGGAACTACCGGGCATTATGGGCCCTCCTTTTGGCCCGAACACTTTCTGCCGGCAAAGAATCTTCCCAAAGGAAAGACAAGATAGATAGCCTGAATAAAGAAGCCCTTTATGCCGCTAAAAAGGCCCTGGAGTTGGCAGATGAGGAAGCAAGAACACGTTATCCTAATGAACGCGACTACATTCAGGCCCATTGGCTCCTGGGTGCTACGCACTTATCAATGGGCCATCCGGATGAGGCAGATTATCACTTGAGCCGGGCCCTGACGAGATGCAGGAGGATCAATCTTATTTATATGGAGTCAGACATCCTGGTAGGCCTTGCCGGAGTGCGTAAAGCAACGGGAAAAGAAGAGGCCCAAAGCTTTGCGCAGGAAGCCCTGCTCATCACAGAGCGTAGTGAATTTGTTCTTCAGGGAGCGGATGTTCATCTCTGGTATTTTATGATATCCTTCACTGAGACGGAAATGCATGGTTAAAAACTTATGCTCGGTAAAGGAACAAAATTCGCAAAGTGTTTTATAAGCTTTTAACTTTGCGCCCTTTGCGTCTTTGCGAGAGATAAGTTAATTATAATAACAAATTTGAACCATGCCTACTTTTCAGTCTCAGTAAATTAAAAAAGTCAAAACAGGCTAATCATGGATGCTCTATTTTTCATATGGTTATAAGGTCATTTCCCTATAGGATAAAAAAATTATCTTCTCAATCCTGTTATCCTGTCAAAAAAGAGAAGAGATACTGACCATGGCACCAATACCTTCAAAATCACATGAAGACGGCTTTCTGTATAATGTCTTTATCAGCTATCGCCGGCAGGACCCGGACAAAAAATGGGTAAGAAAGACACTCCTGCCCTCCCTTGAAAAAAATGGGCTTCGTGTTTTCATTGACTTTCATCATTTCTAAATCGGCGCTCCTGTGGTTACTGAGATGGTCAGGGCTGTTGAACAGAGCCGTTATACTCTCGCTATCCTGTCACCTTTATACCTAAAAAGCGAGTTCACAGAACTTGAAAATATACTGGCCACACATCTTGGCCTTGAAGAAGGTAAGCGACGTCATAGCTATTGGTGATAATCACGGCCATGGGTTTTACATGATCCCTGTCCCCTAACCTGGTCCAGCCGATCGTGTTGGGATGGTCTATATAATCAAGCTGCGGCCCGTGAGCATAGTATTTTCTTGCCGCCAGAAGTCGCTGAAGTATCCATTTATGACTATGCAGGTAAATACCGTGCACATTGCCGTCATTACCCCTGTCTTCATATTCGACCCCTGTCCAATCGGCAATGAAAACGCAGGGATATCCTTGCTCCCTCAATAGGATGAAAGCATAGGCCCATGGTTTAAACCATGCCTCCACCAACTGCTCCAGGGCTTGAAGCGGTTGAGTGTCATGATTTTCCACGAAGGTCACCGCCAGTGTGGGAGTCTCTGAAGACAATGTTTCACAATTTAGCTGTCTGAGATCATAAGAATGCCGAGGATTTGATACACTAGCATCATGAAATTTTTTCTGGAGAGGTACATCAAACAGCGAAACGGTTCCTTCTGTTTCGATTAGAAAATTATGTAAATTTTTTGTGGAATCGTTTTTCCAATATTCACCAACAGCGAACACCTTCTTGCCTTTGCTTTGCCGCTGTTCACGTACATAATTGATAAAGTCTCTAAAGAAAAAGCTGCGAACATGCTTTACTGCATCAAGACGAAAACCGTCGGCATCCGTTTCCTCCAATACCCACAATCCCCATTTTTTGAGGTCCTCGGTCACTTCAGCCATGTCCATATCATGATCCGTATACATCAGATAATCATAATTTCCCTTTTCCTTGGAAACCTCGGTCTCAAAATTTTTATGTTTTATCTTAAATATGGTATCAGGCCAGCGAGTTTTTTCATCCCAATCCACAGCATCAAAGTCCCTGTGTGAATAGGTCTTGGTTGAGGCCAGTCTTCCTCGCACTGTAGCCAAACGCCCGGCAAAATCAAAGCGTGTCCAGGCCCTTATTGTGCGCCAGGGATTAATCTCAGTGCTTCGGTGATTCCTGTCTACGATAATGGCCTCTATATCTTCAGTGCTGTCAGCGCCTCCGCGGTGATTAAATACGGCATCAATGTAAACCTGAAGACCGGCATCCTTCAAGGTTTTTACCGCGGCCACCAGCTGATCGCGAGTTCCATATTTAGTGGGGACGGAACCTTTCTGATTATATTCACCAAGATCGTACAGATCATAAGGACCATAACCTGTACTCGTCTTAGGATCGTTGCACTTGTAAGGAGGAGGAATCCATATTGCTGTAAAACCGGATTTTGCCAGCTCCTCGGATATATTTGCCAAATAATTCCAGTGACCGCCGCCTCCCTGGGAATACCAGTGAAATCCCTGCATAATAACTCCGTTAATGTTTTCCATGCCTTTCTTCCCTCTGATTTACTTCACAAAAAAAGTAAATCCTTAATAGTGGTTGGTAATTAAATAATTTTTAAAGACCTAAGTTTTAAGTTTCCCTCTACGATTTATTAATGGATTGAAGGGACCTTGAAAGGATCCCTTCAATCCTTATTAGGTTACTCCAATTGGGCTTGGGTTATACTGACGCGGATTGTTTCATTCGCAGAGACTTCGTCAGTATGCGCTGAGAAGGCTATTTCAACAACTCGCCCTTCAAGTTCAGGGCCCGGCGTGAAGGTAAAAATTCCAGTACCATCACCATGATCAATTAATTCAGTATTCAGGGACTGATTATGTATGGCCGCTAAAGTAATCTTTTGATCCGGTAATTCAGGGAACTCTGAAAGTAGCTCACTTTTAAGCTGAATAGTCAGTACTTCATTGACAGCTAAATACCGATCACCAATTGGTTCGAGTATTAATGAATCATCAGGCGGACCTGGGACACCGTGGCCGGGTGGAGGTACGATACAGAGCGTGGCATCCCACCAAGTACCGAGAACAAGCCTGCCGCTATGGGGATCACACACGCGCTTTTCCTCAACCAATTTTGTGTAGCCGGGGATAAATGGAGGATTTTTATAGGCAACTGACTTAAAAGAGCAAACGTCTCTTCAGCTTTGCGTTTGCCCACGTGCTTTTTGACAATGTAATAAAACTCTCCCCAGTTGATGCTATTCATAATAGCCTTTTGTTCTGAAGATGATAAATCATAGAAAACTTGTTGTATTTTTTCCCAACCTTTTTTCTTATGAAAAAGACATACCATGGCAAAGCTATCTAAAATGATTTGATTATTCATTCTCTAATTCTTTTTTATGTTCTTTTATTAATTTCTCTGTGAGAGAGAAATTCCCTTCTAAAAATCCACTGGCTGCCGCAATAGTGTTCTCCCCGGCGCTGGTTTAATAATTAAACCATCTTCTTCATCAAGAAGCTGGACCTTTGCCCCGGGCTTAACACCATATTTTTCTCTGATCGCTTTTGGGATTAATATTTGTCCCTTCCAGGATACTTGTACAACCACCATATTTTTTCTCCCTTTTTTTCTAAAGTTCAACTTATTAATAGTAAGTTGTCAAATATAATAATGATTAATATAAATAATAAGGAATTCTCCTTAAATAATTTAGATCACCCCACGAGAGGATTAGATCAATCCTCTTGATCCAGATCAATAAGGAAGTGGGACTCATATGAGAAGGGGACACTTTCTGAAAAATCGATTTTTTCAGGTAAGGGTATTTCCTTTCCGCTCATTTTACCAAAAAACCAATAAGAAGATTGGTATTTTTTAGATTCAGGATCTCTATTTTGCACAGTTATCATTTTGCAGTGATCTTTACTTTCCCGAAGGAGATCAAAAGAGGTATAGGGAAAACAAGTGACATTATATAATAGGAGAGAATTTCTTCCTGCTTGTATGTTTTCTTCAAAATAACCTGCCTGCGCCACCTCTTCTCTATTACCTATTTTTATTTCTTTTTCATTGACCATTAAAGAAAAGGTATCATTGGCAGTTAATCCATTATTGTCTTTAACCGTGCAACTTATTGAATAAATTCCTGGTGAGGTAAAGGTATAAGAAGGGTTCTCCTGATATGATATGGTGGTTTCACCGATGTGCCATCGATGGGAAACAATATCTCCATCAAGATCATAGCTATTTGCATAAAATTGAATGGCCAGGGGCGCTATTCCACAGTATTCGTCTATATCAATATTTACATAGGGAGAATTTTTTAATCCGGTTCCTGCTAATGAAATATTGTACATAGAGGCTATATCAGCCACATCAGTATCAGTTCCCGGACAAGAAATATTTATTATATAGGTGTCACCTATGTCTTCTTTATAGAGAAAGTATGATCCCCCGCCTAATATGGGATTTTGTCGTAAAGATGCCCCAATAAGGTATTGATTGGATGATAATTGATCATTTATTTCCACATTTTGGGGTTCAATGAGAAAATTTTCCTCAAGGTCCATTACCGAGATATAAAATCCCTGATTGGAGTATCCATTGTATCCGGTAATAGTATAAGGCGCGTCAAGGATA
>JAUWIR010000581.1 GCA_030605265.1 Pseudomonadota bacterium
AAAAAAGTGTAAATTGAGAAATGAAGGATGCCCTTATTTGTAAAACATTTACATAAAATTTGCAAGAAAAAAGATCAAAATTCTACACGAATTCTATAGGTCAAGATTTCTTCTCCATTAGCCGGCACAGTGACTGAGAATTCAATTTTCCTTGCCTCCAGGCGGTTATAAGGATGAGAGCTGCTGAGGATCTTCCAATCCCCTCCAATCGGCTCGATCACTCGAATGGTTACTTTGTCCTTCTTGCTATTCTTGAAGGTTACCTGCCAACTACTTTCATAGATCCTGGCGCCAATTTTCTCCCATTCCATCTGTTTTTGCGCACCTGTCACATCAAAAGCTTTACCGATTTTAATACGCACAGACGCTCCCTTTGGTGTATGAGAAAGAAAATCTTCCCCTATAAATTCCAATGTTTCAGTCCTGCTCTTTTTATATACTTTAATAGCCCCTTGAGGCAGTGGAAGGCCAAGATTTTGTTGTTCTTCATTTTCAAATTTTAAATATACATTAACTGATTTTGGTGATTCAAGGAAATCATACCTTCGCCTATAATCACCCCTGCCTAAAAAAACGTATTCCTTTTTGATGGGAATAGAGTGTGCTTGAATAAAAGGGATCTGAGTTGTTTGTTGATCCTTTAAGGTGGAGGGTTTGAGCAATGTATACAAATGATATTCTGATAATGCTTCTTCCTGGAAAGAAGGCTGTTCAGCAGCAGCGCTTTCTGCTAACCTCATCCTTCTAATGATTTTTGAAGGCCCTTCTTTAATCCTTTGGACATCACCTGCCACCAATTTTATTTTTGCCTTTTCAAAAAGGGCCCCGCTTTGATTTTCTATAGTCACCCAACTGATCAGGTCCGCCAGAGTTTCTTCTGCATCCAGATGGAGGATATAATCAGATTTCCAATTGATGCCTCTGGTAAGGTAGGAAACAGTGGCTACTTTCTTGGTAGCTTTGCCTTTGCTGTTTTCAAGGAGCCACCGAAGCATAGGGCGAGCAGTAAATTGTTTTGGTATCTCAGGTACAATAACAGTACCGGGATACTCCAAATAGACCTGACCATTTATTTGATAAATTGCCTGATTGTTCACAAAGCTCAGAAGTTTTGCCTGAATAATTTTTGTTTCTCCGGTTTTCCGGTTTTTTTCTAAAATTTTAATTTCTTGCCCTACATAATATTCAAGAAGCTTTTCCGTGGTGATAAGATTATATTCAAATTTTTGTTCCTCTATGAAAATCTCCTCATCACCAAAATCAACAAAAACTGTGCTTGGCTCAATCTGAATAGGAACATCTTGAAAAAGGATTTCCTGTTTTTTCTCCGGGAGAAAGGTCATGTTTCTTTTTTCCCGGATTAGGGCAAAATTCTTATTATAAATGGTTACCTCAACAGAAGTTTGATTTTCAATTGTGCTCTCAGGCGCTCTATTTAATGAATACCCAAAGTGAGGATACATAAGTAATAAAAATAGAAATAATGAAAAACTCTTTAATAATAATAGATAAGTAATGTGTTTCATAGATGATAACCCCCTTTTTTTTGTTAGATACCTTATTATAGCACAAATTTTTCAACTACAATATTTAAAACCATAAAAAACATAAAAAAGCACAATTTATTATTAATTGACAAATTGTCAACTATTCTCTACAATCTCTATTATGATGATTGATTTACATTGTCACTTATTACCTGAATTAGACGATGGGGCAAAAAATTTAGAAGATTCTTTAAAAATGTGCTCCATTGCGGCAGAGGACGGAATTAAGACAATTGTGGCAACTCCTCACACCATGGATGGGGTGTATGTTAATGAAAAACAAACCATTAAAAACGCTGTTCAGGCCCTGAATAAAAAAGTAGAAGAAAAAAAAATCCCTCTAAACATCCTCCCGGGCGCTGATGTCCACATTAATGTCGATCTTTTAGACCTTCTCAAGGAAGGTAAAGCAATTACCATAAATGATAACCAACGATATCTTCTTCTTGAATTCCCCCATCGATCAGTTCCACCAAACATAAAAAATCTCATCTTTGATTTAAATATCCAAAATCTGATGCCTATCATCACTCATCCGGAAAGAAATATGGTACTGCAAAATGACCTTGATTTGCTCTATGAGCTTGTGTTGCAAGGGTCGATGCTTCAGATTACCGCCTTGAGTTTAGTGGGAGAATTTGGCCCCGGAGCTGAAAAATGCTGCTGTGAGTTGCTCAAAAATAACCTTGTCCACGTTATCGCCACTGATGCTCATTCCCCTGAAAGCAGACCTCCCGTGTTATCCATCGGAGTTGAAAAAGCTGCTAAAATCATTGGAGAGGAAATGGCACAAGCCCTGGTCACCTCAAATCCGGAGGCAATTATTCAAGGCAATGACCTGCCGGATTATCAGGAACCTGAAAAGCCGAAAAAATCTTTTTTTCAAAGACTCTTCAGTTAAAAGAAATACAAAAATAGTAAAAATTATCTTGCAATCCTGTTGTCCTTTCTAAAAATAATTAATTGCACAGGTTGAAAAATGTTATGATTTCAAAAATTTTCAGCGCCGCAGTCTTAGGAATAGACGCCTTTCTGGTAGAAGTTGAAGTAGACTGCGCTAAGGGCTTGCCAATGCTCAGTACAGTCGGCCTGCCTGATGCGGCAGTTAAGGAAAGCAAAGAACGAGTTAGATCAGCTTTAAATAATTCCGGCTTCAAATTCCCCGCCAATAAGATTACCATTAATTTAGCGCCCGCGGACATGAAAAAAGAAGGCACCATTTATGACCTGCCCATTGCTGTTGGATTGCTATCCGCTCTGGATCTTATCTCCCGGGAAAATCTTTCCTCCTATTTATTAGCCGGAGAGCTTTCCCTTGATGGTGCAATTAGGCCTATAAGAGGATCGCTGCTTATGGCCAAGCTGGCCCTCCAAAAAGGATTGAAAGGCATCATCCTGCCGGTGGAGAATGCTAATGAAGCAGCGGTAATAAAAGGCATCAACGTTTTTCCAGTTGGATCATTACTTGAAACTACTCATTTTTTAAATGGTCGGCATGCAATTTCACCCCACACTATTGCTCTGGAAAAGCTCCTTTCAACCACTGATTGTTACTCAGTTGATTTTAGTGACGTCAAAGGCCAGGAGCATGTAAAAAGGGCCCTGGAAATTGCCGCAG
>JAUWIR010000076.1 GCA_030605265.1 Pseudomonadota bacterium
ATTATCTTGTCAATCCTGTTATCCTGTCTAAACACTCATGAAAAGTTTTTTTCACCCTTGAGGATGAAAACTCTGACTTTTTCAGTAAAGACTATTTCTCAAAATGTGTTTTCATGGTAAAAATAGTTAATTGCACAGGTTGAATCTTATTCTCAGGAAGCAGATAACCTCAAGGGGAAATGATCTCTACCAGAGCATTTATGCAAGTAGTCAGAGGAAGTCCAATTATATTAGTATAACATCCCTCTACTTTTTTTACGAAAGCAGCCCCCTTGCCTTGAATGGCATAAGATCCTGCTTTATCCATAGGTTCTTTAGTGAGAATATAATTGTCTATTTCCTCTTCCCGGATAGTTCGAAAAGTAACTGTGGATTTTATTGATTTTATGATTTGTCTTGTATTTTGTGTATTAATCAGAACAAGGCCTGTAATAACCGTATGGGAATTACCGCTTAATTGAGAGAGCATTTTTTTAGCCTCATTTTTATTCTGAGGTTTTCCGAAGATATGGTCATTAAAAACAACAATTGTATCAGCCCCCAAAATAACTCCCTTCTCTTGGCGGGCTACTGCTTCCGTTTTCATGAGGGCCCAATGGCAAGCTTTTTCTTCAGGAGTTCCAGGTATGTTATCTTCATTGACCTGACTTGGGATAACTCTAATTTTTAAACCAATATTTTTAAGCAATTCTTTTCTTCTGGGGGAACCGGAAGCAAGTATCAGAGGAAAAATATCAGTAAATTTTGTATTTAGAATAGGAATATGTTGTTGATACAAGTGAATTTCCTTTTGAAAATTTTTTTGTAAATTAAGACAACTTTTTTTAAATTTTTCGGACATGCCTACCGATAATAACATAAATGGAGATTATGATACGAGATAATTTTACATTGACAAGAAAGGTGAACCTCTTTATACTTTCATCAAAAATATAACCATAAACTATTAAGTAGTAGAAAAACTATGAAAAAAAAATTTTTTATTTGTCTTTTAATAGCCTATCTTTCCTACCCGCAACTTGCCTTTACTAAAGGGAATGCTTTAAATTACTTTCAAAGGGGGACTGCCTTTTTTGATCAAGGAAAATTAGATCAGGCGTTGACCTCTTTCCAAAAAGCCACTCAAGCTGATCCCAACTTTACAGAGGCTTTTTATAATCTTGGCATCCTGTATGATCTTCAAGGAAAATTTTCAGAGGCAGTGGAGGTCTATAAGAGAGTGATCGAGCTTGATCCAAATATGGGTACTGTATGGCAAAATATTGCTCAGGATTGTAATTTTATTGGTAAAGTAAGGGAAGGCATGGATTATATTAAAATCGCTGAATCACTAGGAAAACCAGTGGATCAAGAACTCTATAACAACATGTGGGCAAAAGTAAAAAATCAGCAAATTCAAGAAAAAAATAAGGGAACTAGTAGTGTAAAAAGGAAAACAAAATCCCAGTCCCAGCATCTAGCCCGGATAGATCAGGAATTAGAATTGGCTATTGTCAGTTTAGAAAAGGAATTAAAACAGAAAAAGAAAAAAGGAGACGATCTTATTCGCTTAGGCATAAAATACCGCCAAAAAGGAGAATTAGAAAAATCAATTGATCTTTTTACCAAATCGTTGGCTCAAAGAGCTAATCAGGCTCTTGTTCTAGCAGAGTTAGGTCTTTGTTATTATTTTAAAGGCCAAAAAAATCTTTTTGTTCAAAATTTTAGAAAAGCCAAACAGGCCGGTTATAAGCCCTCAAAATCAATTAACGATTTATATCTACAATATGCTGTAAAAAAGTAATCTTCCCACCTCTTCTATAGAATTACAGATATAATCTGCCTTTTTAAGATAATCTTTGGAAAGAGAAGTAGTCAGGGCAATGCAGATAATATTTGCTTCTTTGGCTGACTGAATTCCATAGGGTGCATTTTCAATAACAATTGCCTCAGAAGAAAAAAGATGTAAAAGATCAAGCGCTTTTAAGTACGGATCAGGGGCCGGTTTTCCTCGGGTTACCGCATCCCCGGTGACAATGGTGTTAAATAGCCTTTTTAAATGATCAGGGAGGATGGTTTCCATTTCATTTTTTGAGGTCCCGGTAACCAAACCTAAGAGATACCCTCTTTCTTTTATCTCTTGTATTAATCTTTCTACCCCAGGGAAAATAATAGGTGTAACAATTTTTTTAAAAAGCTCCTCTTTTTGGATTAATAATTGTTCTTTTCCTTTTTGGGGAAGAAATGTCTTGTGCTTGGCCAGGATATCCGTAAGGGTTTTTAAACCGGGTTCCCCCTCTCTTTTATATATTTCAAACTGATCAACAAATATATTCTTTTTGTCGAATACACTTTTCCATGCATGGAAATGATAGGGCATAGTGTTGAGAATGACACCATCCATATCAAATAGGACAGCGCGATATTTAGATGTTTTCTGTGTTTGATCTTTTTGCATAGGGATTGGATTGTACTATTTTTATTTACTCTCTATTTTATTTTTTATATAAAATTTTTCCCTGCCCTGATTGTCTATAGTGCCCCTCTTCAATACAAACCTTTCCATTGATTATTACTAGATGAATGCCTGATGGATATTGGAAAGGATTTTGATAGGTGGCAGTGGCGGTAATTTTTTGTGGGTCGAAAAGAACAAGGTCGGCATACATGCCTTCTTTAATTAAACCGCGTTTTTTCAGGCCAAACTTTTTTGCTGGCAGTGAAGTCATTTTTTTTATTATTTCGGGTAAAGGGAGAATTTGTTTCTCACTGGAAAAGGTTTGAATAACTTTTGGAAAAGTACCAAAAGCCCTTGGATGGGGATTTCCAATCCGCAAAGGCCCTTTTATCGATCGAGAGCTACTGTCTGAGCCAATCATAGTATAAGGACACTGAAGAATAGAAGTCAAATTTTCCTCACTCATGCAGAAGTGGATTATTTCCACCTGGGTTTTTTCTTGAACAAGAAGGTCAAGAGCAGCTTCAACAGGTTTTTTTTTCTTTAAATCAGCGAGTTCAAAAATAGTTAACCCCTGAAAGTCCTTACTTTTTTCACCTGCTGTAAGGGAGATAGAAACTGTGTGCCAAAAATTTTCCTCAGGGTGATCAATTTTTAGTTGATTAATGATACTCTTACGAGTGCTTGAATTTTCTAAACGTTGAATAATACACTCCGGACCGCCTTCTTGCGCACAGAGAGGCAATAAGGCCTGAAGGCTGGTTTGAGAGGCTAGATAGGGGTATCTGTCCAGAGTAACCTCAAGTTCTTTTTCCCGAGCTGTTTCAATCATATCAAAGGCATGTGGTAGTTTTCTCCAATTAGCCTTTCCTTCAGTTTTAAAATGAGAGATTTGTAAGGGAATATTTGCTGATGAAGCTATAAAGAGGATCTCTTCAAGGGCCTGTAATAAAGAATTCCCTTCATTGCGAATATGCGAAGTAAGAACTCCTCCTCTTTGGGCAGTTAAATGAGCCAGGTGAATAATTTCTTCCTTGTGAGCAAAACAGGCAGGGGCATAGGCCAACCCCACAGATAGCCCAAATGCTCCACATTCTAAAGCTTCTTTAACCAAAAATTCCATTTTAGCCGTCTCGTCTTGGGAAGGGTAGCGATTGGCAAAACCCATGGCAGAGGCACGAATGGTATTATATCCAACGAGAAAGGCATAATTGAGTGAAGGAGAACTGTTTTTCACTTTCTGTAAGTACTCTGAAAATGTCCGCCATTTAAGACAAAGGCCGTAGATTGTTTCATATTCCTTTTTCCTCTCACTGAGTAACGGCTCATCTATTGGGGCGGCGGAATATCCACAGTTGCCGACAATTTCAGTAGTAATACCTTGTCGTATCTTGCTTTCAGCTCGATGATCAATGAGCAGGGAATAATCTGAATGACCATGAATGTCCACAAAACCAGGGGTCAAGACCAATCCTGTGACAGGATAAATTTTTTTGGCCTCCTGTCGTCCCTTAATGGCGCCAATTTTGACGATTTGATCGTCAATGACGCCAAGGTCTGCCGTGTAAGGTTTCCCTCCAGTACCATCAATAATAGTAGCTTGAGTGATCAGAAGATCATACATACGATAAGCAATCAGTCTAATTAATTTGGAAAAAAGCCGAATCTATCATCGGAATCGATTTGTAGTAAGGCCTTTAGCCAATATTGGCGTAGTGTTTGGAGAAGACTTATTATATAAATGAAGATAAAGTCCATAATTTTTTATTACTTTTTTTACATAATTTCTTGTTTCTTTATAGGAAATGTTTTCAACAAACTCATCAAGATTGGAAGCTGAATAGCGATTCAGCCATCTGGTGAGAGCATTTTCCCCGGCATTATAGCCTATAAGTGCGAAAACAATATTGCCCTCATATTTTACCATTAAATCTGCCAGTTCTCTGCAGCCGAAGTTAATATTTATTTCCGGTTGATAAAGATGAGAGAGTTCAAACTTGCCTCCAGGAAAAGGTCTCATTTTAGAAGCAATGGCTCTTGCCGTACTGGGTATGATTTGCATTAATCCGTAAGCCTGTGCATGAGAAAGACTTAAGGGGTCAAAAAAACTTTCTTGTCGCATAACGGAACATACTAAAAGGGGATCGAGATTTTGTTCATAAGCGTAAGTTTGAACATTGTCCCAATAAGCTAAAGGATAGAGTAATTGAAATATTTCCGTATATTTTTTTTTCGGCTCTTTGTTTTGAGTAAGTAGTTGATAACAACGATACCCAGCTGTTACTATCTGCCTGTAAGCTCCCGCCTTCAGACACATTTTTCCTAAATGATACCAAAAATGAGGGTCATCATGGTTCATTTTTACTAATAAGGCTATTTCTTCTCTGGCTTCTTCAGGAAGGTTAAATTCCAGCAATTTTTCAGCTCGTGTAAAATGAAAAAACATTTCCTCAGGAATGGTGTCTCTGGATATCTCATACCTTCTTTGATAGGGGGAAAGTGTCAAAGGAGAACATTTATTTAGTCGATATAAGGCCCACCATGTATAGTAAGAATGATTAAAGTCTTCCAGGATTGATTGATAAAGGGTAATCGCTTTTTGAGGTTCCCGGCATTTTTCTGCAGATCGTCCTTGCCAATACAAAAAGCAGTGTTTGAGATGATCGTAAGTATTTGCATATTTAGCAAAATATTTTTGGGCTTCCCGATATTTTCCACCTTGATAATAAATCCAACCCACTCTCCATATGGAATCTGAGTGATATCGACTGGATTTATAGTTCCGGGAAACCTTTTTAAAACACTTGAGGGCTTTTTTAAAATTTTGCTCCTGTTCATACACTCTGCCTATGAGATACCAAGCTCTATCTAAACCAGGCCCCTTGTTGAACTGTTTTATTATTTTTTGATAGATGTTAATGGCTTCACTATTTTTATCCTGATTCCACAGTGCATTTCCAAGTAAAAAGAGAGAATTTTGAGCAAAAGGAGAGTTAGGGTAAAGTTTTGGTAAGCGGTCTAAAATTTTTAAAGCATATTCCTTTTTCCCTAATTTCAAATTACAAAAAGCTTCCTTGTATAAAAGATCAGGGATGATGGTACGCTTTGAGGCGCTTTCTTGCAAAAGCTCAATTTTTTCCAGTGCGCTATGATACTGCTTTTTTCCCATTAAGGTATCAATAATTTTAATCTGCTCCCCTTCGGAAAATTGTAAACTTTTTACTGATTGTTTTTCAAAATCTTCAAGGCATGTTTTACTCAGCTGAGCATATTCACTGACGGGAAAATTAAGAAGTATTTTTTTTAGATAAGCATAAGCCTCATCACAATTTTTTTCCTCAATAAAGGAAAGAGCTATTTGAAAAAAGATATACGCTTTTTCTTTAGGCAATTTTTTTAGACTATTTTCATAGTATTCCCTGGCTGATAAATAATTTTTTTGGAAAAAGAAATGATCTGCAATTTTCAAGGTTACCTTTGAGGAAAAACGAGTTAAGGGGAATTGCTCTAAGAGAGTGAGAAGTTTTGAAACAGCTTGTTGATGTTCTCCCAATTCTTCATGACATCGCCCCAAGTAATAGAGAATATAGTCTCCTAATTCAGGGACTTCCTTTTGGGCCTTTTGAAGATATTGCTTGGCAGTGGCAAAATTCCCCTCTTGAAATTCAAAGAGAGCTTGAGAAAAATGATTCCGAGGTGGGGTTGAACTCTTCTTTCTATGTTCTTTGCTAAGGGAATCAGGATTATCAATTGATAAAGTTTTTGAAGATAAAACATTTGCCTGTAAGGATTTTTTTTTCTGAGGAGAAATAGTCTCAGATCCAGCTCCCCCACTAACAAGAAAAGGAAGGAGAATGAAAAGAATGAGTATCAATACATTATTTATCCTGGGTATGCATAATCGTTCCATTGATTACCACCATAGATATGGAAAAATCTTCATCCATAATTACTAAGTCTGCATCATGCCCTCTTCGAATTTGTCCCTTTCTATTCTGAAGATTTAAGAGAGCGGCAGGATTAAAGGTTATTAGTTGTATTGCCTCGGCAATACTGCATTTAGTGATTCTTTTGAAATTTTTAACTGCTCGATCCAGAGTAACGACGCTACCCGCCAGGTTTTTTGATTCTCTGGTAAGGGCTTTTTTGCCGTCAAATTGGATTTGTGTATTCCAAAAGGTATAGTTTCCCTTTGATAATCCACAGACTGGGCTTGCATCGGTGATTAAAATAATGTTTTCTACTCCCTTTTGACGCCAAAGTAATTGAACAGCCGCAGGGTGCACATGATATCCATCAACAATAATATCGGTTGATATACGGTTGTTATTCAATGTTGCGCCAAGGGCTCCAGGTTCTCTATGATGAAGTCCTTTCATAGTATTAAAAATATGGGTAATATGGTGAAGCCCCTTTCGAAATGCTTTTTTTGTTTGAAGATAGGATGCATCTGAGTGTCCTAATGAAGCCACAATATTTTGATTGCTGAGCCACTGAATTAATTCGGCGCAATGGGGAAGTTCCGGAGCTAATGTTACCATTTTAATCGTATTTGCTGAATGCTCTAAAAATGCTTGCATTGTTTCAATAGATGGTTTACATAAATGCTGAAGTTTATGGACCCCCCTTTGAGAAGGATTGAGAAAAGGGCCCTCTAAATGGATGCCTAAAAATGAGGAGAGAAAATCTGTTTTGGCCCATGCTTTTGGTAACTGATCGAGTGTTTTTGCAAGAAGAGGGGTAGGTAAAGAAAGAATAGTTGGTAAAAAGAGCGCTGTCCCGTGGTTTATATGAAAGCTGATAATTTTTTTTATACTTTCAGGGGAAGCATCAGAAAAATCTTTCCCCCCGGCGCCATGGACATGAATATCTATAAAGCCCGGGCAGATTATTTTATTTGAGATATCGAAAATTTTGGCCAAAGGAGGAATCTTGATTATATCGTTTGGGCCGAAAGCAACAATTTTTTGACCTTCCACCAAAATGGTGCCCTTTGGTATTTCTTTAAACGGAGTAACTATCCGCCCGTTCTTAAAGGCTAGCATATTATTGTGAGTTTCGAACAAGGATTGTCCCGGATTATCTTTGGGATACTAATTGTGAAATATCCTCAGAGTTTATAGGCTAATTTTCGGAGTAAACTTCTTCGCGCCGTACGATCTTCTTCCTTTTCCACACCTTTAGGGGGAAAGCCGTCAATAACACCCATAATACCGCGGCCTTGATTTGTTTGAGCAATAATAACCTCTACAGGATTAGCCGTAGCACAATAAATAGAGCATACTTCAGGGCATGCTTTTATTGCATTGAGGACGTTTATGGGAAAGGCATTTTTGAGTAAAACTAAAAATACATGACCTGCCGCTATTTTTTGGATGTTTTCTATAGCAACTTTTTTTAACTCTTCATCATTGCCTTCAGTACGGATAAGACATGGTCCTGAGGCTTCACAAAAAGAAAGGGCAAATTTTGCATTTGGACACGTGGATTGTAATATTTCATATAAATCTTCAACAGTTTTGATAAAATGAGTTTGCCCAAGAACAATATTACACTCTCTGGGAATATCAATAACAGCAGTTTGAAATTCCATGATTGACCCCTTTATTATATATTTACCTTTTCCCTTACATTTATAATTCTCTAAGAATATATTCTAATTTAGAGGGAGAAATCAATAAAAAAATATAGATCGAGATCTATCAGTCAATTTGGAAGGGTTCTCTTTGCCTGAAAATCAAAGTAGCTTAAAATTAAATTTCAAGTAGAAGCTTGCGGGAGCAAAGCCAGCTTTAAAAAATGGCCGGAAGAGTGAGGCTCTGCTATAATTTCGTAATTTAATTCTTTAAATTTATCAGGTAAGCCAATTTCCATTTCAATATGGGTAAACTCTTGGTTTGATTCAGGATATCTTTGTTTTAATACTTGAATTAAGACAAAGGCATTAATTTTGGCCTCCAATTTCGCACAAATCAATTCCTCAAAAGCATTTCGAAATACATATTTTTTCCATCTACTAATCACAGGGTAAATTTTTTGTCCTTCAGCTTCAGCTTCATAAACATAGGTCATTAGGTGGCCAAAACTAAATTTATGGATTAATTTTACCTTAGTGAAATGCTGTTCAACTTCTAAGGTGGTTTCGGTCTCTTCCATCCATCTTTTAAACCAACGCAAAACGAATCTCCTTTTTTTTTAAAGGTTATTATTTTTACCTATATTTAATCTCTAAGTTTGGATTCTATATTTACACTATATAAATATATATCGTTAATCAAGAAAAAAATAATGTCATATAAAATTACAAAAATGACATACATTTTTAATAGACGCTTAATGGGTTGGTGACCTTACTTTTTGGAGTAAAAAAATTTGTTTCGGATTGAAAGAATTCCAGCTATTGTTATGGTAGAAGGTAAAAAAAATTTATCTCACTTACACCACTTACACCACTTACACTCCCTTCCTTTAACCAATAATAAAAATGTTGTCAACCGTGTGTTTTAAATTAAGCTGTTAGCTGATGAGCTGTTAAGCTGTATAAATAAAATCAAAATTACTGTTCTTAAATTATGAGTGTTATATTCCTATGTCCGGAAAATAAGAAAAGGCCGGTCGGTATGGGTTTTTTAATTAACATTTAGGTCTACTATCTAATCTAGAGCAAACTTAATGCCGGGAATTTAAAAAAGGATTATGATTTTTAAATTTATTATTTTTTTAAAAAGTAAGTTTTAGTGGACGTAGAATGGCCATGCCCCTGTTTTTTTAATTTTTTTTCTTAGCGGGTTGAAATAATCAGAATTATGATCAGACGTTTCCGTACACAATTGTGAACCACTTATTATCTGAATATGAGATCCAAAATCTTATTACTGTATGGAATGTTGTTTAGTTATTTTATTGTAATATCAAATTGTTATGGCATTATATCACTAAAAAATCCATAATAATCCGCTCATATAAAAAGTAACCAAAAAGGCGATATCTGCTCATATTTAAAGTAGCCAGAAGCATATTAATTATATTTTATAATTTTAATATATTATTTATTTTATCAAAATTAATAACACCTGAAAGAATTTATGGTTCGTTGAATTATAAATTCAACCAAATTATAACAGAATTTAAATTTATTTTATGGATACTTTAAATATGAGCAGATAGAGTAAATTAATACGTGAGTACTTATTTACTTTAATCAATCTAAGGTTTTCTCATATATATTACCTAACTTACTGTAATTAAGATAATATAAAAAAAGATACAAAACATTATTTTTTTAAAAACGGTTCATAAAATCCGGCAACTTTTTTAAATTTTTGGCCAATAATGGTACCCATATCTATACGGAAATGTCTGATGATTAGTGTAAAAATAGTCAGTTGTAACTTAAGTTTCAGTTTATGCTTAAATATATGCTCCATTTTTTTTTGGTGGGGTGGAATAAACAATGCCGCCATCAATATAATTAAGGTTCCTAATAGGAAGATTAATAAAAATCCAAATTAACCCTATTAGCAATAATAGAATTCCCATTATCCAATTACTCTTCATTTCTTCTCCTTAAGATAAATAAGAATAAGCATTTTGCAAAATTTTATTGGTGAAAAATAAATTTTGATATTATGTTTATTAGCATGTTTTTTTATTTAAAAAAGAGTGCATATTTTAGGTCAACTCTTAAGTTATGCTTTTTTTTGAGGCAAAAGGTCCTTTTAAGTATATGCCCTTGAGTAATGTTTTCTATTTTTATTCAAAAAGTTATTTGATGGGCTGAATCAATATTAGTTTGAATAATTTAATTATTAAATAAAAATTATGCAAAATTGATGCCTGCGGAATAAATTGAAACTAAAAAAGATTATTAAGCATTAAGGGTATCCTTCATAAAGAACGAAAAGTAGTTTACACTTTCCGCATTAAGGATGGAAAATTATGGTATGCCATACATATGCCGACTAAACAATGAGGGCTGGTATTTTTGGAAAATGATTTGATGGAGATGTATTTACTGAATTTTTCCATTGGTTAATTGTAAGGTTTATTATTTCTACTCAAATAGCTCCTAATTTTAGGGTATTCTTTTCTCAATGATAATCGGTTTAAATTAAGCTGTTAAGCAGATAAGTTGATAAGCCACATAAATAAAATGAACCACACATGCCGACAACGCGGCACAAAAGATAATGAAAATCTACAGTATCAGTTATTTATAGATGCATTTTCAAGTAAAAATTCCTGCTTTTTAAATAAATATCTTTATGATCTCAATGAACTTAGAAAAATTTTCAATGGTAGAACTAATTAATGGTACAAATATAAGCGACGGTATATCACCCTGTTTTTAATTTTATTTGACATGAACAACAAAAAATTATTATAGTAAAAAAATAAAGAAGGGAATAAAAATGGAATCTATCGATTTCCTTTGTATTTTTTCTTCCTTCCTAAAAACCAGAAAAAAAAATAAAATAAAAATTCCTTTTGTGTATCTGATTTTTCTTTTTTTGACTTATTTTCTCTTGACCTTTTCTGGTTTTTTAGAAGCAACCTCAATAGATCTATCTCTTTCAGAAGGCTTGAATCTTTGGGTCAACCGTAATTGGTGTGGTGAAATAAGTTATATTTTTCCTTTTTTGCTTATTA
>JAUWIR010000620.1 GCA_030605265.1 Pseudomonadota bacterium
AGTTCCTTAAAACTAACTATATTTATCTTAATTGTTTTAGCCTTCACCTCAATAATCGGCACCTTTATTCAACAGCGCCAAAATCCTTTACTCTATGAACAACAATATGGAAATTTTTTCTCTCAAATATTCAAGGCCCTTGGATTTTTTGATCTTTATCATTCCTGGTGGTTTATCTTACTTTTACTTATCCTTGCCCTTAATTTACTTTTCTGCTCTCTAAAAAGACTCCCCATAGATTGGAAAATTATAAGCCAACCAAAAGTAAAATTAGAAACAAATCAAATCCAGGCGTTTACTTCAAAAGAAAAAATTTCTATTAATAATACTTCAATTGATCAGTTATTAGAAACAATACAGTCTCGTATGAGAAAGGGAGGATTTCCATGTAAAAAAAAGTTGCAAGATGAAAATGGATGGTATTTATTTTCTGAAAAAGGAAAATTCGGACGGCTGGCCTTTTATATAACTCACATTAGTATTATTCTCATTTTTATTGGCGCCATAATCGGAGCAGCAAAAGGATTCAAAGGATTTGTTAATATTCCGGAGGGTGAAAAGATAAGCTCCATAGTTCTTACATCCCACGATGGCAGAAGTAAAACAAAAAATCTTAATTTTGAGGTGGAATGTAAAAAATTCGAACTTACCTATTATAAAGACAAAGAGGGAAATATCACCAACAGGCCAAAAGATTACAAGAGTCAATTGGTAATTTATGAGCAAGGCCAAGAGGTGTTAGCCAAAGAAATTGAGGTAAATAGTCCCTTGAATTATAAAGGGATCTATTTTTACCAGTCAAGCTATGGTGAAATCCCTACCCTGAAAATAACTGTGAAATCCTCTGAGGGAGAAATAGTTGATCATTTTGAAGTTGGAGAAAGGGAGTCTTTTCAATTCACTGGGGAAAATAATGAAAAAATCGATGTCAAAGTGCTCCAATATTTGCCGGACTTTACTATGAATCAAAACAGACAGCCGATTTCAAGATCAAATATGCCTAATAATCCAGCTGCTATGTTGGAAATCACTCAGGAAAATAGCCCGCCTTCCAGAACGTGGATTTTTCAACGTTTCCCTGATTTTGCCCATAAAAAAATAACTGAATATACCTTTTCTTTAAATTCCGTCAATTCCTTTAAAAAATATACAGGGCTTCAGGTAGTGTGGGACCCGGGGGTCCCAGTGGTTTGGGCAGGATGCATTATCTTAATACTCGGGATTATTGTTATTTTCACAGTACCTCACCAACGTCTTTGGATACTCATCAATAGTAAGCAAAATAAGCACATTGTGAATATTGTCGGGACTACCAATAAGAACAAACCTACTTTTGAAAAGACTTTTTCAAATTTTATCACCAGTTTCAAACATAATCTCGCCGATACAAAAAAATAGGAGCGGAGGAAACAGATTTATGATTAGTTCAAAATTATTTGGTGTGGCTATGATTACTTATATTTTGGCCACTCTTAACTATATTGCCTATATTGCTTTTAAAAAGGAAAACATTGGCACTATGGCCACAATCATTACTACATGTGGCTTGATGATTCACTCTGCAGCATTAATAACCAGAACAGTCGCCTCTTATCAGCAGGGATACGGGCAACCTCCTTTCACTAACCTTTATTCCTCAATGGTCTTCTTCTCTTGGACTATTATTTTGATTTATGTAATATTAGAATTCAAATTCAAGCAAAAATCCATCGGGGCCTTTGTTACCCCTATCGCTTTTACTTGTTTAGCATATGCAACATTATTATCAGATCAAATAGAACCATTAGTACCCGCCTTGCAAAGTAACTGGCTTCTTTCTCATGTTATAACCTGCTTTTTTGGCTATGCAGCCTTTGCTATTGCCTGTGGTATAAGCATTATGTATCTTATTCGTGATGTTCTAGAAGAGAAAAAAGGCGCTGATTCAACTATTCTTAATATGCTGCCCTCTATGGACCTTCTTGACGAATTAGCCTATAAGGCGATAGTTATCGGTTTCCCATTTCTCACTATAGGAATAATTACAGGTGCGGCTTGGGCAAATTATGCCTGGGGGACCTATTGGAGTTGGGACCCTAAGGAAACGTGGTCCCTTATTACCTGGTTTGTATATGCGGCTTTTTTACATGCACGTTTTGCAGCTGGTTGGAAAGGAAAAAAAACAGCTATTTTATCTATTATCGGTTTTTGCTTTGTTCTCTTTACCTATTTGGGAGTAAGCTTTCTGCTCTCCGGACTTCACAGTTATGCGTGAACAAACATACAGTTATGCGTGAACAAACATTATGATAAAAAAAATTCTTTATTTAGTTTTTTTACTTACAATTTTAGTTTTTTACTCTCCTCTATATTCTTTTGCTTCTTCACCCTGGTCATTTAATTTTGATCTAAAATATGAAAACAATAAAAAAACTAAAGCTATTCAAGGCGATGAGGAAAATAATGAGGAACAACAGGAAGAAAAGACCAAGGAATTACAACATGAATATCAAATACGTTATAATAATCCTATTTCCATGGATACAAAACTCAATGCTGATTTAAGGGCAAAATTTGAAAAAGAGGTTCGTGATTATTCCTCATCAGAAGGAAATTCAGAGACAACAAAAATATATGAACCACAAGGAACATTCAGGCTTAAATCTCGACTTTATGAATTAAAAAGCGGATATAAGGAATTAGATAATAGTACCTCGGCAAATACAAATCAAGGATACATTGATTTTAAATTGCAGCCTGAATACCTCCCTGAATTCAGCGCAAAGTACGATTTAAAAA